>JANYGV010000072.1 GCA_025359285.1 Burkholderiales bacterium | reverse complement strand
GTTCGCCGCCAACATTCATGCGGCGCAAGAAAGCCCGATCATCATCAATTTGCTTGAGCCTAGACAAGTGTTCGGATTCTGCGATTGCGACATTACCTCCGTCCAATCGAACGCGCAGCATCTTTATCTCTGCATCGCGGTTGAGAATTTCAAAGCGCTGCGAAACAAACTCAATCCGGTCAAAAATAGTTTCCAGCTTGGTTGCCTTATCGACCACATGAACCGGCGTGGTGATTTTGCCGCAATCATGCAGCAAGCCCGCGATCTTGAGCTCATAGCGATCACGTTCGGTCATATTGAAGCCCGCGAGCGGGCCGTTCACCGCGTTACTGGCCGCATCAGCAATCATCATGGTCAGTGCTGGCACACGCTCGCAATGCCCGCCGGTATAAGGCGATTTATCATCAATGGCGGTATTGATGAGCTGAATCAGCGACTCAAACAGCATCTCCAATTGCGTGATGAGCATCCGATTGGTCAGCGCGATGGCGGCTTGCGAAGCGAGTGACTCTGCGAGGCGCTGATCCTCTGGCGTAAATGCGATGACCTTGCCTAAACCATCAGGTTTGTGACCGTGAGAGCCATCATCCGGCCGAACTTGCGCATTCAACAGCTGCAACACGCCAATGATCTCGCCCTCGTGGTTCTCCATGGGGATGGTGAGAAACGATGTAGAACGATAGCCCGTTTGCTTATCAAAATTACGTGTCCCTGAAAAATCAAACCCGTCTGCCACATACGCATCCGCAATGTTGACGGATTTGCCCTCAAGTGCGACATAAGCGGCAATCATGGAATTATTGGGGCTGCCATCGGGGTGATGCAGGGGCAGGGGCTGAAAGGAAATCGGGTTGCCGGTCGTACCACCCAGCTGAATATTCAGGCTCTTGTTTAATACGATCTCAAATTTGAGCTCGCCATCGATCAGCCGGTAGAGCGTGCCGCCATCGGCGTTGGTGATTTTTGTCGCCGCCGTGAGGATAATCTCCAGCAGTCGGTTGATGTCTTTCTCTTGGCTCAGGGCCGCGCCAACCTGGTTCAGGAACTCGAGTGCTTTGATTGCATCAGGTGCGTTAAATTCGTCGCGGCTGGCGGCTATTTGATGCACACCGCCCTCACCTGTTTCATATCGGTGATGCCCATCATAACTTTCACCATGCCGTCCATTTTAAGTGTCGTCATGCCCTCGTCGACTGCGGTGACGAACAGCTCTGCCACTCGTGCGTTTTCCTGAATCAGTTTCTTGATCGAATCACTGGCGACCATCAATTCATGCAAACCCACTCGACCTTTGTAACCCGACCCCGCGCAAATGTCGCAGCCTTTTGGACGATAAAGGGTGAGCTTGTCGCCGTCGCCATAATTTTCAAGCCATGACGCATAAAGCGTTTTGGCTTCGCCCGCAGGATCTTTTTTCCATGCCTCGGTGTGACGTAAATCGCTGGTGTATTCAGTGAGGAAAAGCTTAAGCTCTTCCACATCCGGGTGGTAGGCTTCTTTGCATTTACACAATCGCTTGGCCAGGCGCTGGGCCAATATCCCGATCAAGGCATCTGCAAAATTAAACGAATCCATCCCCATATCAAGCAGGCGCGTGACCGCTTCAGGCGCGGAGTTGGTATGCAGTGTTGCAAACACCAAATGGCCCGTGAGCGAGGCCTCGATACCGATGTGGGTGGTTTCCGCATCACGCATTTCGCCCACCATGATGATGTCCGGATCAGCACGCAAAAACGCTTTCATGATCGTCGCGAAGTCGCTCACTTTACGGTTGATCTGCACCTGCCGCAGCCCCTTTTGGGTGATCTCAACCGGGTCTTCAGCCGTCCAGATTTTGGTTTCAGGCATATTTAACGAGCCCAATACCGAGTGCAAGGTGGTGGTCTTGCCCGAACCGGTTGGCCCACATACAAAAAATAATCCGTACGGTTTTGAAACAGCCTTTACCAGCGCCGTCTTGTTGGATGGTGTGAGCCCTAATTTATCCAGCGGAATCGGCTCACCCGCGGCGAGAATACGCATCACAATATCTTCAACGCCGCCTGCGGTGGGGATCGTCGCTACCCGCAGCTCAATATCCAGCGGACCATATTTTTTGAATTGAATTTTGCCGTCCTGCGGCTTGCGCTTCTCTGAAATATCCAGATCACACATAATTTTCAGGCGGGCGATAAGCGAATTTCGGTAGTTGGCGGGCACCTCGATGTAATTCGTCAGCGTGCCATCTTTGCGGAAGCGCACGCCTGTTTTGCCTTTGCCCGGCAAAGGCTCAATGTGAATATCCGACGCGCCTTGGTTATAAGCGTCCACAATGATTTTATTAACCAGCTTGACCAGCTCGTTATCGGCTGCCGCCGAGACATCATCAGCGCCCGTATCAATGGCCTCTCGATCATCGTCCAAATTGGACAATAAATCGCCAATATCGTCACCCGCGTTACCGTCGATGCCAAAAAATTGATTCAGGGTTTGTATGAATTCGCGGGCGGTTGTGACGTGGTATGTGGGTTTGAGCTTGGGGAAAATATTCTCCACCATCCGCGATGATTTGACGCGCTCTGGATCGATCGTCATCACAATCAAGCCGCCGGCGAACTCCTTAACAGGGAGCCAATGCGAGCTTTCCGCATAATCACGTTTTAAATTTTTCAGCAGATCGGCAGGTTTTGCCCGGTCAGTTTTGTAACCCTCATATTCCACACCAAAATATTTCCCCAGCGCTACGCCCAGCGCCGCCAGACTTACCTGAAATTCATCCACCAGAATATCTTCTATATTTTTATTCTTGCGCCTCGCGGTGCGCGCGGCGAGTTCTAACTCTGCTGAGGAAATAACGTTGTCAACAATCAAATAATCAAACTTTGATTTAATCTGACTAGGCATCTTGGTGCGCACGCGGAATGCAATCGCAAGTGTTTTTGCAATTTCAACCAAACCCTCCTCAGTTAGCTTGGAGAAAGGTGTGCCAGGCAGATGATTGATCAGTTGAATAACGCCCATTGCGTCATTGATCCCGTCTCCGTCCAAATCACCGCCGACAATTGGCGCCACCATCATTTGCTGGGTGCGGTAGCCGGTCCGCTGATCCACGGCTTTTAAAAAAGTGAGATTAGGTGAATAATCTTTAAGCTCCGCATCGTTATACACATCATGCACATTCATGAATTGCTTATTCAGCGCGCAAAAGCCGGCGATAGAGCTTTCCGAGATCGGCAGCTTGATATCTTTAAATGAATTGAGTCCCGACTTGACCTTGGAAACAATCGACTGGTTGTCATCTGCCAGCACATAAATAGTTAGGCGATCCGCATCAAAAAGCTGGCAAATATCGCGGGTAACATCGAGCATAATTTCGTCGATATTGGAAGTCGCGTGAATTCGGTTTGTGACCGCCTGAAGTTTTTTAGAGAAGGCGAGCTTGGTGGACATATCTGCCACGCTCACCGCAGTGGTAGCGGTGGCAGGAAAAGTAGCGGCAGCAGTTTCGGATTTCTGTTCCAACCCAGCGTTCATGTTGGTTTCACTTTTTGATAAACGAATGAGGGTAGATGGACAAATTAGGCAAATGTAAATCAGCGCTATCAGAGATGGAATTCATGGCCATTTTCAAGCATGCGCGGCTTCCAGCGGGCGGCATCGCGCTCAATCTCGCTCATGGTCAATGTGACTTCACCAGGCTTTAAATGCGTCACAAAAACCTCGACCTCACGGGTTAACTTCGACAACTCTTCGGCGAGCATGCTGGGACACAGATGTTTGGAGGCAATCGCGATATCGCGCTCTTTATTCGCGAACGCGGTTTCAATGACCAAATATTTCAAATTTTCAGTCCGATTCGCCACGGCCCACAGCGCATCGTTAGTGGTGGTATCCCCGCTAAACAAAAAACTGGCTCGCCCATTGTCAATCAAATATCCCACCGCAGGAACCACGTGATTGGCCGGAACCGCCATGAAGGTACGTGCCTCGATTTTTACCGGCTCACCCACGCGCAATTCGCGGAAGATCATGAACGGGTTTTCGCCGTCCGGAATCTGTGAAAAATCCGGCCAAATTTTCCAGTTGAAAAGATGATCTTTGAGCACCTGGAGCGTCGCCGCAGTGGAATGAACGGTTAGGGGTTTTGAGCGCATCCAGCAAACGGTATCGACTAAAAATGGCAAAAAAGCCACATGGTCAAGATGCGAATGCGTAATGAACACATGATCAATCTTGGCCAGCGCTTCAACGCTCAAGTCACCTAGACCGGTGCCAGCGTCAATGAGCACGTCTTCATCCACGAGCATGGAGGTGGTGCGTAACTTTCCGCCGATCCCGCCGCTACACCCCAAAATTTTGATCCGCATAACAGCCCCGAGCAATCGCTATCGACAGAGATGTTGTTTGGAGGCAAACCCACAGCGTACGCCAGCATCAGCGAGACCTTCGCTGCCTGAAACGCAAGGTTTCTGAGCCGCGGATCGTAGTAATCGCGATGGGCTTACCGCCCCAATCATCCCAACATGCGTCAGATTATGCGACAAGCCGTGAATTAAATATGTGCTCAAACTCACATCTTATGGCGCAAGTTTGGATCACGGTTTGTAGAAAAATTCCATCTTCACCCCCGCGATTTCAATCGTCGCATGATCCGTAAGTGCTTGCGCCTGGGCACCCATCAACACGCCATTCAGAATAGGGAAAGTGGCACCTTCAACATGGGTGATGAAAAACCCTGATGGGCGGCGCGTGACTACTGCGACTTGAACACCAGGTTTTCCGATCGTAGTAAGATTTTTTACCAAGTCCAATGTACGCCCCGCTGCAGCCCCGGACAAAACCTGAATGGCTGCCTCGCGAACGTGGGGAGTGGCGGCATTCGGCGCATGAGACATGGTGGACGATTGCGGTGCCGGGGCGGGGGATGTAGCGTGGGCCGATGCGTGCGCAGGCGACGCTAGCGGACGCATATTCGTTTGGGTATCGGACATAGAGGGCCCGGAAGAAGCCGGTGCAGAAGCCACCGCGGCGGGCATCGTCGGCGGCTTGCGAATAATCATGGTTTTTTCAAAATCCTGTGTGCTCACCTGAACTGGCGCTTCACCCAGATATTTCAGTTTGTGCTTGCCGATGTCAATGACATCGTTATTTTGCAGGAAGTGTTTTTTGATTGGCTTACCGTTAACCAATGTGCCGTTCGTCGAGTTTAAATCCTCAATAAACGAGTCATTGAGAATCGTGATGATGGCTGCGTGCTCGCCTGATACAGCAAGATTATCCACTTGAATATCGTTATGCGGCTTTCGGCCTATTGTGGTTCGCTCTTTCATCAGCGAAATCTCTTTCAACACCGTGCCATCAACACTCAAAATCAATTTAGCCATGGTCATTACCTTAAGTAATTCGATCAAATCCGATTTGCGTAATTTACGTATCGCACCTGCTGTATTCGCCGCAGGCGCCTGTATCAGTATTTCTACGTCGCGTTCAGTGCTGCTTTTTCAGTGTTTTTTTGCAGTGCTTTTTTCAGTGCTTTTTTTCAGTGCTTTTTTTCAGTGCTTCTGGATCAGTATTTTTATCAATATTTCTGATGCACGTTCTGAGCAGGATTTTGATTTGTGTGGCCAGGTGACTATCGAAACCACGATTTCACACGCGCCCACAAGCTGAGGTGTACCGGGAAGCTTTGCACCACTTTGATCAACATAACTGAAATGTTATCTCGGCCACCCGCGTCGTTGGCGGCCTGCACCAGCTGCTGGGCGGTGAGTTCGAGATTGGAACGCAGTGCAATCAAGGTCATTTGCAGTTCATCGTCCTCGATCATATCGTTCAGGCCATCCGAACACAGCAGATAGATATCCCCTTCCAACACGTCATAGGTATGAATCTCGGCGTCGACATCAGGATCAATTCCGAGCGCTCGCGTCACCAAGTTCTTGTTATGTGACTGGCGTGCATCTTCTTTGCTGATTAAGCCCGCGTCGATTTGCTCTTGAAGCAAAGAATGGTCTCGAGTAATTTGCTCCAGCGCATCGCCTCGCATGCGATACAGCCGCGAATCACCAATGTGCGCGACCGTGACGAAATTATCATAGAACAAGCACACCACCAATGTGGTGCCCATGCCTGCGCAATGTGGGTCTCGTTGCGCAGCTTCAAAAATGGCGCGGTTTGCGGCAGATACCTGTGCTTCGACTCGCGTATGGGCCAGCCCTGTGGCAGCACTACGATCGAGGTTTTTCAGGGCGGCTGACGTCCATGTGGCCGAGAGACCGGCGGCGATCAATGATGTTGCCATACCGCTGGCGACTTCGCCTGCGTTATATCCGCCCATACCATCAGCCAGCACCACCACCCCTAGCTCCGGGCGTGACTCGACGCAGTCTTCGTTATGCGCCCGTACCCTGCCCGGGTCGGTGGCACTCACAATTTGCAGGGCATCGTTTAATGCCAAGCTGCCCCCTCAAAACAAATCTCACCGCAAAGTCCCAAAGTGTTCTCCCGTGCTCAACTTTTTAATTTTATTTTGTTTTTATGCGCTCGACCCCGCGCATTTCAAATTTCAAAAAACGCCCCTTTGAGCACTGGAAAAATCATCGAGCCAGTCGCGTTGCTTTTTGAACTGTTTTGCTTCGCCATGCAGCTGAATGTTGGCAACCCTCGCTCGTACGTCAACTCACCATAAATGATAACCGAAATGAACTATTTAAGAAATACTTGCAGGATGTGACGAATGTCCCTGATTTTTAGCAACAATTCAAATAATTTACACCTCAATTTCGCTCAATTTTTACTTCACCATGATTTAGCGCAATCGCTGACGCAAAGATAAAACCGCTATTCCTTTAATTGTGTCATCAAACCTGTGCCGTGCGCGCCGTGGCACGTTTTGCCGGAATCGGGTTTAATGCTGATGGATAGCTATATAAAAATATGAGGAGTTTTTAACATGGACCGACCTGCTTTTCTTCTAGATGATATTGACCCACAAGAAACACGGGAATGGCTGGATGCACTGGCGAGCGTGCTGGAAACAGAAGGCCCAGAACGCGCGCATTACCTGCTTGAATCCTTGGTCGACAAAGCGCGACGATCCGGTGCCAATCTGCCCTACTCGCCCAACACGGCTTACATCAACACGATCCCACCGCACGCCGAAGACAGCCTGCCGGGCGATCAGGAGATGGAACACAAACTCCGTTCGATCATTCGCTGGAATGCGGTAGCCCTGGTGCTGCGCGCCAATAAAGAATCATCAGAATTAGGCGGCCACATCGCGAGCTATCAATCCGCTGCAATGTTGTATGACATCGGCTTCGATCATTTCTGGCACGCGCCGTCCAAAGCCCATGGCGGCGACATGATTTTTATGCAGGGACACTCGGCACCGGGCGTTTACGCGCGTGCATTTCTGGAAGGTCGCCTAACCGAAGAGCAGCTTGAAAACTTCCGCCGTGAAGTTGATGGCAATGGTATTTCGAGCTACCCGCATCCGTGGTTGATGCCCGATTTTTGGCAATTCCCGACCGTCTCGATGGGCTTGGGGCCGATTCAGGCGATTTACCAGGCGCGGTTCATGAAGTATTTGCACAATCGCGGCATCGTCAATACCGTTGCCATCGACCTCGCGGCGGAAATTTTCCAATTGTTCTTCAGTGAGCCGACCTTCGAGAAATGCACGTGCGTAAACCCCCGGCGCTGAGTGGCCCTGCATAAAAATCATGTCGCCGCCATGGGCTTTGGATGGCGCGTGCCAGAAATGATCGAAGCCGATGTCATACAACATCGCGGCAGATTGATAGCTCGCAATGTGGCCGCCCAATTCTGATGATTCTTTATTGGCGCGCAGCACAAGGGCTACCGCATTCCAGCGAATGATTGAGCGGAGCTTGTGCTCCATCTCCTGATCGCCCGGCAAGCCGTCTTCGGCATGTGGCGG
>JANYGV010000068.1 GCA_025359285.1 Burkholderiales bacterium | reverse complement strand
TGGTTATTCATTGGCGAAGGGCCCGGTGCTGAAGAGGATCAGCAAGGGGAGCCGTTTGTGGGGCAGGCAGGCAAGTTGCTTGATGCGATGCTGCAGGCCGCAGGACTGGCGCGCGGCCGCGATGTTTATATCGCGAACGTGGTGAAATGTCGGCCGCCGGGAAATCGCACCCCGACGGTAGAAGAGGCGACGGCTTGCGCGCCATTCTTAGACCGCCAAATCGATTTAATAAAGCCAAAATTGATTGTGGCGCTGGGCAAAACCGCCGTGACACGTTTGACGGGTTCAGATGCGAGCATGGCGACTTTGCGCGGACAAGTGCTGGAATATCGCGGCATACCCGTGGTGGCCACCTATCATCCCGCTTACTTGTTGCGTAATTTGCCGGAAAAATTAAAAGCATGGGAAGACCTTATTTTCGCGCGACGCAAAATGGTTTCGCTGGTGGCTCAGGTGATTCAGCCGTGATTAAAACGTCATTAAGCCGTCACTGGGCCGCTTCGGCCGCCTTGCAACCTTGTAATATCGCTGCTGCCAATCCCTTGTAAACTCACAGGTGGGCACTATTTAACGCCGTTATGGTCGGATGATAGAATCATAAAAGTACAAAATCACGATTATTCTCAGGAGATACCATGCGTAAAATTTTTGTTATGTTGGGTGTGGCATTCGTCATGCTTTTGTCCGGTTGTGGTTACAACGACATACAGGTCAAAGATGAGGGCGTCAAAAAAGCGTGGGCAGAAGTGTTGAACCAGTACCAACGCCGCGCCGACTTGATCCCGAACCTCGTGTCGACCGTCCAAGGTTATGCGCAGCAAGAAAAAGATGTGCTGCTGGGGGTGACCGAAGCGCGCTCAAAAGTGGGCTCAATCAGCCTGACCGCTGATGCCTTGAACGACCCTAAAGCGGTGGCGAACTTTCAAAAGGCACAGGGCGATCTGACGGGTGCCTTGTCTAAGTTATTGGTCGTTTCGGAAAATTATCCCCAACTCAAGTCAGATGCCAATTTCCGCGAATTGCAATCGCAACTCGAAGGCACCGAGAATCGGATTACGGTGGCCCGCAATCGCTTCACAGAGGCTGTTTCTGCATACAACGTATTAATTCGCAGCATCCCGTCCAACCTGACCGCGATGGTGATGGGATATAAGGAAAAAGCGCAATTTACAGTCGATAACGAGAAGGCGATTTCGACTGCCCCGAAAGTCGATTTCGGGGCCAAGCCTGCTAGTCCTCCTGCGCCAGCGAAGCAATAGCGTGATGATCGCCGCATGCCCCGCCGTGGCGCGGTTACGCTAATGGTCGCGCGCATCCGGCGGGCCGCGTGCATTTACGCTGCGGGCATGCTGCTGGCGGTAATGTCGTGTTTTGCGGTGATGGTGTCGGCGGCACCCCCACCAGCACCTGCACCCGCATCAACAACTTCAGCGCCGGCAGCGGGCGATTTTCAAGCGATTCCAAAATTGCAAAAGCGCGTCATCGATTTGACGGGCTCGCTCGGGTCCGCAGACGAGGCAAAGATTGAATCGCGACTAAAAGATTTTGAGGCAAAGAAGGGTGCGCAGATTGCTGTTTTGCTGGTTGACACCACCCAGCCTGAATCAGCGTTCGATTACGCCACACGGGTGTTCACCGAATGGAAATTGGGGCGGAAAGGGGTCGATGACGGCATCCTTTTTGTGGTGGCGAAGAGCGATCACAAGATGCAGATTCTCACCGGGCCTGGCATTTCTGGGGTGATGACGGACGCAATATCAAAACGGATTATCACTGAAATCGTTTCGCCCAAATTCCGTAGCGGAGATTTTGCCGGCGGCATTGATGACGGTGTTGCCAAGATGATTAGCGTGATCGATGGTGAGGCGCTGCCGCCGCCGCCGGAGAAGCGTGTGTCCACAAAATCTAGTGGCGGCTATGAAAACTTTTTTGTTCTCGCGATTTTCGCGGCCATGGTTATCGGGCCGATGCTGCGTGCTGTACTGGGCCGCTTTCTGGGTGCGACTGCCACCGGGGGCGTGACCGGGGCCGCCGCGTGGTTTATTGCGGGTGGATTGGCGATTCCGATGGTATCGGGCGTGCTGGTGTTCCTAGCGGTTTTATTCGTGGGTTCGATGGGCTCGGGCCTGGGTCGTGGTGGAAGCGGCAGGGGCGGTTGGATCAGCGGCGGTGGCTTGGGCGGTGGTTTTGGTGGGGGCGGATCATCCGGCGGCGGCGGGTTTAGCGGAGGCGGTGG
>JANYGV010000067.1 GCA_025359285.1 Burkholderiales bacterium | reverse complement strand
TGATTGCCGATGCGAATGCCAACATTGAAGAAGTCCACCATCAACGTACCTTCACCAATCTGTCGGTGCAGAGCGCCGAGGTTGAGTTTGTGCTGAAAACCCGTAACGCCGCGCATGTGGATGAGATCGTATTGAGGCTGGACGCGGTTGGGTTTAAGGCGCGCGCGCATCGCAATGATGAGTAGCTTTGCGCTACCCAGGCAGCCGCAGCACTTCAGCATGTAGGTTGGGTAAATAGCTTTTTCGTTGGCCTCACATCAGCGTCAATTTAATCACCAATTTTGGGCTTAATGAAGCCAGCTCAACCTTCACAATAGCTTCCGGTCTAGGTTAAATTCTGAGGATTTTAACCCAGCGGGCTAGCACTGGCGGGCAATTCAAAGCAAAAAACCTCGCAAAGCCCCGCCAAATCTAGTCTTCCAAAGTATTTAAGTTAAATCGCAGCCTTCAATACCGCGTACCGTTCAGTCATTTCCGTCGGTAAATGATGCGCGAGTTTTGTTAGCAAGTCATCGTGCAGCGTTAACTCTTGCGCCCATTCGAGGTGATTCACGGTGGTGATGGCGTCAAATTTTTCTTCGGGAAATGATGAGCCATTCCAGTCGAGATCGCTGTATTTGGGGATCGAACCCAGCGCTGTTTTTTCCGCATTTGCCTTACCTTCAATCCGCTCAATAATCCATTTAAGCACGCGCATATTGTCGGAAAAACCGGGCCAGATAAACTTGCCGTTTTCATCTTTGCGGAACCAGTTGCCGCAATAAATTTTTGGCGAATTAGGTCCCAAGCTATTCCCCATCTGCACCCAATGGCCAAAATAATCCGCCATGTTGTAGCCGCAAAAAGCGATCATCGCAAATGGGTCGCGCCGCACCACACCAACTTGTCCGGTGATGGCGGCAGTGGTCTCGGAGCCCAGCGTGGCGGCCATGTAAACGCCTTCATTCCAATTGGCGGCCTCAGTGATGAGCGGCACCGTGCTGGAGCGGCGTCCACCAAAAATCATCGCGGCTATCGGTACGCCATTCGGGTTATCCCACTCCGCATCAAGCGATGGACATTGCGTGGCCGAAACGGTGAATCGTGCGTTAGCATGCGCGGCGAGTCGGCCGCAATCGGGCGTCCAATCGCGACCCTGCCAATCGACCAAATTGGCAGGCGGCGTTTTTGTCATGCCTTCCCACCACACGTCGCCTTCGGGCGTCAGTGCGACGTTAGTAAAAATCGTATTCGATTTCATCGAATCCATACAATTCGGATTGGTCTCGTAGGACGTTCCCGGCGCCACGCCAAAAAACCCGGCTTCAGGGTTGATCGCATACAGGCGCCCATCCGGGCCGGGTTTAATCCACGCGATATCGTCGCCCACGGTAGTCACTTCCCAGCCCGCTTCCTTAAATGGTGCAGGCGGAATCAGCATCGCGAAATTGGTTTTGCCGCAGGCCGATGGGAACGCGGCGGTGATGTAATGCTTTTTGCCTTCAGGTGTTTTTACACCTAGGATTAACATGTGCTCGGCCAGCCAGCCCTGCTGCTTACCCATCACGCTCGCGATACGCAACGCAAAACATTTTTTACCTAGCAACGCGTTGCCACCATAGCCCGAACCATACGACCAGATTTCGCGCGTTTCAGGAAAATGCACGATGTACTTGTGGTCTTTGTTGCATGGCCACGGCACATCCTTTCCCATTGTTTCCAAAGGTGCGCCGACGGAGTGAAGCGCTGGTACGAACACGCCGTCATCACCCAGCACGTCAAGAACTTTGCGGCCCATACGGGTCATCAATTTCATATTGACCGCGACATAGGCTGAATCGGAAATCTCCACGCCAATATGCGCGATGTGCGAGCCGAGTGGGCCCATGCTGAAGGGCACGATGTACATGGTTCGTCCACGCATTGCGCCCGCGAACAGGCCTGTCAAGGTCTTGCGCATTTCGCCAGGAGCCGTCCAATTATTGGTCGGACCCGCATCCTCTTCGCGTTCAGAGCAAATGAAAGTGCGATCCTCTACCCGCGCCACATCGCTAGGGTCCGAGCACGCCAGATAGGAATTCGGGCGCAATGTTTCGTTCAATTTTGTGAAGGTGCCGGATGCTACTAGCTCGGCACATAGCTGGTCATATTCCTCATCGCTGCCGTTACACCAATAAATTCGATCAGGCTGTGTAAGCGCAGCCACCTCAGCGACCCAAGCGAGTAGTTTGCGATGCTGGGTAGGTGGCGTGGTGGTGGTGGCAACGGCATGGCCGACGTTCGCGCGTGCGTTCATGGTATTTCTCCTCGTGGGTGGCCGGACGCCTGCATCCAGCTTTGCGGCGAAATCTACAGTGTGTCGCCTGCATCATCAATTAGTCCTGAAGTATCCCACCATCACCAAATGCTGTCTGACTATTGCTTATGCCTTTTGGGCATGGAGGGCTTGTATTTATTGTGTTTGGATAGTGGTTGTGGTGAATTTGAAAGTCTAATGTGGGCGGGTGGTTTTGAGCGGAAATAATTGGGGATGTTTGTGGGTAAGGGGATTTAGTAACGCAGATGTAATTAGCCTGTTGATTTCAACACCGAGCCGGGCGACCGCTGGCCTTTTGAAACAATCACTGCGACCCACTACGAAGAGCTCCTACGGCGCAAATCGCTTCGCTCAGTGCGCCTACACACTTAATGCTGAGGCTCGACTTAATTCGCCCCTAGCCAAATCAATATTGATACGATAAGAACTCCCCCCACGACGCATGTCTTGCTCTTGAGCCGATGACCGCCACGACAAAACTTGCGAAAAAAGTCGCGGACAGCACTGTTAAAACATAAATATGTTCCGGCGTAAGCGCGACAAATTTCGCGTAGTGAAATAGCAGAAACGCAATCCCAATGCCCAGCACACTGGTGATATGCCAGGTAAATCTCAGCGTACGTGTGGTCGTGTGTATGCGAGCGCGCACCGCCGGTATGCCTGCGGATTTTTGCATTGGGATCAGAATCAATACCTCGCCGATTATCGAATGAGCAATTGACAATAGGATGGTAAGAATTCCGGATACGAAGAGATAGATGTTCAAAATGCCTCCCGTTTGCTTTAGTTATCCATACGAGTGACAAGCATTGGCGGACATCTCCAGCCAAAAATGCTCCAAAACCTCCGTCAGTGCTGGGCTTTAATCTGCTGCCCATACGTCCGAAATTTCTCCAAAACAATCGTCATCTCCACATCATCCAAAACCGGCGGCTCACCAATCTGCAGCGCCTGCCAATACATGCGCGCCAAACTTTCCACCTCCACCGCGAGTGCGAGCGCTTTTTCCAATGTTGCACCAACTGCAATCATGCCGTGCTGCGCCAGCAGGCAGGCGTTGCGACCATCCAGCGCGGCCACCGCATGATCAGATAATTCTTGCGTGCCGAAGGTGGCATAGGGGGCGCAACGAATATTACGACCACCGGCTGCGGCGATCATGTAATGAAACGCGGGGATGTTTTTTCCCAAGCAAGCGAGCGTAGTGGCAAATGTGGAGTGGGTGTGGACGATGGCGTCGACGTCCTCGCGGGCGCGATAAATATCGGCGTGAAAACGCCACTCGGAGGAGGGCATCACTTCCCCTGCGAAACTGCCATCAAGCGCGGTGGCCACAATTTGTTCCGGCTTGGCCTCGTCGTAGGCAATGCCGGTCGGCGTAATTAAAAAACCTTCATCTGTGCGGGCGCTGACGTTGCCTGATTTGCCTTGATTAATCCCTAGCGCATTCATTTTTTGCGCGGTGTAAATTATTAAGCGACGCAGTTCTGCGTTTGGTGTGTGATTGATGCTGAAGAAGGTCATAGCCGAATTTAATTCTTGTGGAAAAGTGAGGCGAGTGCATCAGGTGCGGCGATGCCAGCTTCCGTAATAATGCCTGTCACCAATCGCGCAGGCGTTACATCGAAGCCGGGATTGGCAACCGCACTCGCATCATCGAGCAGACGAAAATCGCGCGTGAGTCCCTCGGCGGATTGCCCGCGCAGCATGCGAATTTCGTCCGCGCTGCGTTCTTCAATATCGATTTCTTTCATGGCATCATTTAGCTGCCAGTCAATGGTGGAAGCGGGCACCGCCGCGTAAAAAGGAATCTCGTTATCGCACGCGGCGAGTGCTTTAAGGTAAGTGCCGATTTTATTTGCTACGTCGCCCTTACTGGAAACGCGGTCAGCGCCAACAATCACGATATCGACATCGCCTTTCTGCATAAAATAGCCACCCGCATTGTCAACAATGAAGGTGTGCGGCACGCCGTGTTCGCGCAGCTCCCAAGCGGTCAACAGGCCCTGATTGCGCGGCCGCGTTTCTTCCACCCAGACATGGACATCCATGCCCGCGTCATGAGCCATATAGACCGGCGCTAACGCGGTGCCCCAGTCAACTGCCGCGATCCAGCCCGCGTTGCAGTGGGTGAGAATGTTGATCGTGCGGCCATGCTGAATGCGCAAATTTTCAATCAGCTTTAGCCCGTTGCGGCCAATCGCTTCATTGGTTGCTACATCCTCGGCGGCAATCGCGTTGGCCCAGGCCCATGCGGCATCGGCGCGGTCAGGTTCGGGCAGGCGTGTAATCAGCCGCGCCATACGATCCAGCGCCCACGCGAGATTAACCGCCGTGGGCCGCGTGGTGCGCAGCGAGGCGCACGTTTCTTGCAGATACCCGTCGGTTGAATCGACCTGCATTGCCATCGCCACCCCGTAGGCCGCGGTAACGCCAATCAGCGGCGCGCCGCGCACACGCATCGCTCGAATCGCCTCGCCTACCTGCGCGGCGCTGGTGAGTTCATGCTCGCCCACTGAAAACGGTAGTAGTGTCTGGTCGATAATACTCACCGTGCGACGGTTTTCATTGGCCCAAATACTGGTGCGAGAACGCCCTTTAATCTTCATGTCGGCCTGGCTTTTAAAAAATGAGAATCTACTAAAAGTGTACTGGATTAGCGCGCAAATTTGCGCGCAGCGTATAGAATCGGCTTTATAGATGCGCTATAATTTCAATTTCTTACTTGGGGTAAAAACTCATGACCAAGTACATCTTTGTCACTGGCGGCGTTGTTTCTTCTCTTGGCAAAGGGATCGCTGCGGCGTCGCTAGCCGCTATCCTCGAATCCCGCGGTATCAAAGTCTCGATGGTTAAGCTGGACCCGTACATCAACGTGGATCCCGGCACCATGTCGCCGTTTCAGCACGGCGAGGTATTTGTCACTGAAGACGGCGCCGAAACCGACCTTGACCTCGGCCACTATGAGCGCTTCGTCTCAATGAAGATGAAGAAAGCGAATAATTTTACGACCGGCCAAATTTACGAACGCGTAATTAACAAAGAGCGTCGTGGTGATTATTTGGGCGGTACGGTACAGGTAATTCCACATATTACTGATGAAATCAAGGGCTCAATTCACGCGGCCACGGTTGGCGCTGAAGTCGGGATCATTGAAATCGGCGGCACGGTAGGCGATATTGAATCGCTACCGTTCTTGGAGGCGATTCGCCAAATCGGTGTCGAGTTGGGCCGCGAAAATACTTGCTACATTCATTTGACGCTGGTGCCTTATCTGGCCTCGGCGGGTGAGATTAAAACCAAGCCAACGCAGCACAGCGTCAAAGAATTACGCGAAATCGGTATCCAGCCGGATGTGGTGATGTGTCGCTCGGATCGCACCTTGCCAGAGGACGACCGCCGCAAAATTGCGTTATTCACCAACGTGCCCGTTGGCGCCGTGATCTCCTGCTACGACACCAGTTCCATTTATAAAATTCCGAGCATGCTGCACAAACAGGGCCTGGACGAAATCGCCTGCCGCAAGCTGAACCTCACCCCGCGTCCTGCCGACTTAACGGTTTGGGACAACATCGTCAGCGCGCTGGAAAATCCTGATCACGTGATTGATTTGGCGATGGTCGGTAAATATGTCGATCTCACTGATTCGTATAAATCATTGTCGGAAGCCTTGATTCACGCGGGCATTCATACCCGCACCAAGGTCCGCATCCATTATCTGGATTCGGAAGTGCTGGAGTCCGAAGGCGAAGCAGGGGTGGCCAAGGCTCTGTCGAATATGGATGCGATTCTGGTGCCCGGTGGCTTTGGCAAACGCGGTACTGAAGGCAAAATCGCGGCCGTTAAATTTGCACGTGAACACAAAATTCCGTACTTGGGCATTTGTCTGGGCATGCAAATTGCCACGATTGAATTCGCGCGCAACGTCGTTAGCCTAGCTGGCGCCAATTCCACCGAATTTGATCCTGAAACACCGCATCCGGTGATCGCGCTGATTACCGAATGGAAAAACAGTGACGGTCAAGTTGAAAAACGCGATGCGAGTTCTAACCTAGGCGGGACGATGCGCCTTGGCGCGCAGCCATGCACGGTGCAGCTGGGCACACTTGCATATCGTATTTATCAAAGCGAGCATGTCAGTGAGCGTCATCGCCATCGCTATGAAGTGAACAATCATTACGTGCCGCGCCTGGAGTCGGCCGGGCTGGTGATTTCTGCGCGAACGGATTCGGAATTTTTGACCGAAATGGTCGAGCTAGATCCGGCGAAACACGCGCATCCGTGGTTCTACGGCTGCCAGTTCCACCCCGAATTCACGTCCACGCCAAAGGTAGGGCATCCGCTGTTTATCTCGTTTGTAAAAGCGGGGCTGGAGCAGCACAAACGGGTGCATGGCGAGGCAGGTTTGCGGGTGGTGGCGGGCGGTTTGGTGAACAACGCGGTGAATAAGGCGATTGCATAAATGAAACTGTGCGGATTTGACGTTGGTTTGGACAAACCTTTCTTTTTGATTGCAGGCCCATGCGTGGTTGAATCAGAGCAATTACAAATTGACACCGCGGGTACGCTTAAAGAAATTACGACTGAGCTGGGGATTCCGTTTATTTTCAAATCGAGCTACGACAAAGCGAACCGTAGCTCCGGAAAAACATTCCGCGGCCCGGGGATGGATGAAGGGCTGCGCATTTTGTCGGAGGTAAAAAAACAACTTGGCCTGCCGATCCTGACGGACGTGCACACCGAGCAGGAAGTGCCAACCGTGGCGAGCATCGTGGATGTGCTGCAGACGCCCGCGTTTCTTTGCCGCCAGACCGATTTTATTCATGCCGTGGCGCGCGCGGGCAGGCCGGTCAATATCAAAAAAGGCCAATTTCTCGCGCCCACCGATATGAAAAACGTTGTTGATAAAGCGCGTGAGGCGAGCGGCACCGACAACATCATGGTTTGCGAACGTGGTGCATCGTTCGGTTATAACAATCTGGTGTCGGATATGCGCTCACTCGCGATCATGCGCAATACCCATTGCCCGGTGGTTTTCGACGCGACGCATTCGGTACAGCTGCCGGGCGGGCAGGGCTCAACCTCCGGCGGACAGCGCGAATTCGTGCCCGTGCTGGCGCGTGCCGCCATCGCAACCGGCGTTTCAGGGGTGTTCATGGAAACGCATCCGAACCCGGAAAAAGCGATGTCCGATGGCCCTAACGCTTGGCCACTCGGCATGATGCGAGAATTGCTTTATGTGCTAAAAGAAATCGATGCACTGGTGAAGCAGCGTGGTTTCGCTGAACACAAATTGATGTAACTTATTTTGTAGCTCAGGTGGCTCGGTTGGTGATGAAACAACCGGAAAACGTCAGGTTGCCTCGCTAAATGGCCTACGATTGGCAGCAAAATTGACATGGTTACCTAACTCCACTTTTAACGAATGAACTATGACCGCCATTGTTGATATCATCGCCCGCGAAATTTTGGACTCGCGCGGCAATCCAACTGTCGAGGCTGACGTATTGCTGGAGTCTGGCGTGATCGGTCGCGCAGCCGTGCCCTCTGGCGCATCCACCGGCTCGCGCGAGGCGATTGAGCTCCGTGACGGCGACAAAAACCGCTACGTCGGCAAAGGCGTGTTGAAAGCGGTTGAACATATCAATACCGAAATTTGCGAAGCCATCATCGGCCTCGATGCCTCCGAGCAAGCATTCATTGATCGCACCATGATTGAGCTGGATGGCACCGAGACCAAAGCACGCCTGGGTGCGAATGCGATTCTGGCAGTGTCGATGGCGTGCGCTAGAGCGGCGGCTGACGAATCAGGCCTGTCGCTTTACCGATATTTGGGTGGGGCTGCGCCGATGCAAATGCCGGTACCGATGATGAATATTATCAACGGCGGCGCGCATGCGGATAATCCGCTCGATATTCAGGAATTCATGATCATTCCAGCTGGACTGCCGACATTTCGTGAAGCGTTGCGCGCGGGCGTGGAAATTTTCCACACCTTAAAAAAGATTCTGCATGCTGAAGGTCACAACACCAATGTCGGTGACGAAGGAGGCTTCGCGCCGAATTTGCCGAACAACGAAGCCGCGATTCAATACGCGGTGAAAGCAATTGAAGAGGCCGGCTACATTGCGGGGCAGGATGTATTGATCGGGCTGGATTGCGCCGCGAGTGAATTTTACAAAGACGGCAAATATCGTTTTGAAGCGGAAAAATTATCATTCACCTCCGCACAGTTCACCGATATTTTGGCGACGTGGGCAGACAAATATCCGATCGTATCGATTGAAGACGGCATGGCCGAAAACGACTGGGATGGCTGGGCGACACTCACGCAAAAGCTCGGTAAAAAAGTGCAATTGGTCGGCGATGATTTGTTTGTGACCAACACCAAAATCCTGCGCGAAGGTATTGCCAGAGGTGTGGCGAATTCGATCCTGATTAAAGTAAATCAAATCGGCACATTGTCTGAGACCTTCGCCGCCATTGAAATGGCAAAACGTGCGGGCTATACCGCCGTGATCTCGCATCGCTCCGGCGAAACGGAAGACACGACGATTGCCGATATTGCCGTTGCTACTAACGCACTGCAAATCAAAACTGGCTCTGCGTCTCGCTCGGATCGGATGGCGAAATACAATCAGTTATTGCGTATTGAAGAAGAGTTGGGCGATGCCGCCAGCTATCCGGGTAAATCGGCGTTTTATAATTTGCGTTAGTTAATCGTTCTAATGTGCGGAGATTGATTGAATGGCGCAAAGCGTAGAGTATGTAATCGGGGGTTTTACGCTGGCGCTGATTAACGCCGGGCTTGCTCAGTCAAAGCAGCGTAGCGGGTTAAATTGGTTTTTGATTTCTTTGTTATTAGGGCCGATAGCAACTTTTTTTATCGTCACACTTGATCCGTTGTTGCCCAAAAAAGGCCGTTAGCAAGCTCATCGTGAAATACCTCCCACATATTCTCATCACGCTTCTCATCGCCATCCAGTACCCGCTGTGGATTGGAAAGGGCAGCTGGCTGCGAGTGTGGGATATGTCAAAACAAGTCGATCAACAAAAAGAAAAAAATGTGGCGTTGGCCTCGCGCAATGCGGGGCTGGATGCGGAAGTGCGCGACTTGAAGCAAGGTATTGATGCGGTAGAAGAGCGAGCCCGTGTTGAATTCGGTATGGTGAAATCAGATGAAACTTTTTATCAGATTATCGAGAAATCGAAAGCAAAACCCTAGGTGGGGCGTGGCTTCCGGGGCATAAATGCTCGGTGAAGGCCGCAGGTGCTTTAGGATGTTTTTTAGTAGGTCAGGGTCAGGGTCTGCAAATAAGGCTACCTGACATCGCTCTTGCCAGGTTGAGATTGTCAGGTAGCTGCGCAACGTGGCCGACAAAATACTCAATTTGTCTTATTTACGAGTGAAAAACTGATTCATGAACATCAGCCAAATCCAAAAATTTTGCGCGTCTCTACCGCATGCACTGGGTGAGCGAAAATGGCAGATCGATCATGTTTATACCATCGGCGCGAAAATGTTTGCGGTGGTGTTCACCGACAGCAACGGTGCGACGCACGTTTCGTTCAAAGTGGACGACGATCTATTTTTGCAATACGCAGATCGCCCTGGTTTCATTCCCGCGCCGTATCTCGCTCGCGCAAAATGGGTGCAGGTGAAAGATCTGAAACAAATCGGCGATGCTGAATTAAAAACGCTGATTCAACGCTCGTACCGTCTTGTCACTGCAAAATTAACTAAAAAATTGCGTACCGATTTGGGCCTGAATTAGAAAACGAATGAATCGCGGGTCGCACACATCTGGCAGGTAAAATGCCGCATGAACGCTGATCTTATTTCCGCTTTTGTTTTGCTATTTCTGGTCCTCGATCCGCTGGGCAATGTCGCAGTGGTCGCCTCGCTATTAAGGCAGGTCGATTCGCGCCGGCGTGTCCTTGTGGTGCTGCGTGAATGTTTGATCGCTTATGTTATTTTGGTTGGGTTCATGCTCGGTGGACGCCAGTTTTTAGAACTGATGCACCTCTCCGAGCTGTCGCTCTCGATTGCAGGTGGCGTGATTTTATTCATGATTGCGATTCGCATGGTGTTCAAATCGCCAGAAGGATTATTTGGCGACACGCTGGATCACGAGCCGTTCATCGTGCCACTCGCGATCCCGATGATTGCGGGACCCTCTGCGCTGGCAACGGTGATGCTGATGGTATCGCATGAACCGGCGAAACTGGGTATCTGGATTGGCGCATTGACGGCGGCGATGCTGGTAACCACGCTGATTTTGACGCTAGGCGAACGTATCGAAAAACTGCTGGGAATGCGTGGCATGGAAGCGGTGGAGCGGCTGATGGGGCTTATCCTCACCGCGATTGCGGTGGAGATGTTGCTGAGCGGTCTGAAACTGTTTTTGATGCAGTTGAAATGATGGTTGGAGCGCATGAGTAAAGCATTCACTAAAGAAACCGACCAGGACGAGGATGAGCTCGACGCGCAGCTGCTGCCACTTCCGCTAGGAAGTAAAAACTACATTACGCCCGGCGGTCATCAGCGTTTGAAAGACGAATTGACGTACTTGCTGAACAAGGAACGTCCTGCGGTGACGGTGGCGGTTTCGTGGGCCGCGAAAAACGGCGACCGCAGTGAAAACGCGGATTACCAATACGGCAAAAAACGTCTGCGCGAAATTGATCGACGTTTACGATTTTTGACCAAGCGGCGCGATATTGCTGAAGAAATTGACCCCGCCGCGCCGCGTGAAGATGACGCGGCAGAGCGCGTCTTTTTCGGCGCAACGGTGACCTATGCGAATGCCGAAGGTGCGGAGAAAACCATCACCATTGTTGGCATTGACGAGCTCGATTTAAAGCGCGGTCACATCACCTGGATTTCGCCGCTAGCCCGCGCGCTCATGAAAGCCCGCGAAGGCGACGCCGTCGTGCTGCGCGCACCCGGTGGCGTAGAAGAGTTGGCGATTATTGAGGTTAAATATTGCGCGATTGAAGTGGAACCGTTCGTGCCGCAAGCACCGATTGCGCTGAACGTCGTCGAAGCGGATAAGTCAGGTGCGCAGTAATTTTTAAAAAGTCGTGCGAGTTTTTGCTCTCGAAGCTGAGCGAGTGAACAGATATTGAAACTGGCGTAACTTTATCGGTTGATGTCGTGCCGACTCGCTCGAGTCGGAGGTGATCGTTTTTCATTTTGCGGGAAGCCCTGCGGGATTGCTGCCGTACAATGCGAGTTTCTGGGCACGCGTGATCGTATGGACGTTTGCGGCACTTACCGCGAGGGAGCTGCCATTTTCTGAATTTCATCCGACAAATACACGTGCGTGCCTGATTTCCGCAGCCACGCGGCGCTAATCATGGCGCGTGCCACATTGGTGGCTTCAATCGCACGATATTTTCGCGCGGGTCCAAACAGCAGCGGCGAAATTAGTTGAAATGCGGCGATGCCAAAACGCTCGCTGGGGCGCGCTTCCGCGCGATTGCCCACTAAAAATGAGGGTTGAAAAATGTGCAATTCAGCGAAGCCAAGTTCTTGTAATGCTTCCTCCATTTCGCCTTTAATGCGGCTGTAAAATATGCTTGATTTGGAATTAGCGCCGAGCGAGCTCATCACCATAAACCGTTGCGCGCCCGATTTCTTTGCAGCGCGTGCAACCTTCACCACATAGTCAAAATCGACTGTGCGAAACGCGGCTTTTGAACCTGCCATTTTGATGGTGGTGCCGAGGCAACAAAACGCGTCATCAATTTTTGGTAGTTTCGGCAGTGCCGCGAAATCGACGATGTGTTCGCTGAGTTTCGCGTGTGGCGCGAACGCATGCTTGCGCACCAGTGCTTGTACCTCCGCATAACGCGCGTCCGCTAAAAGTTGCTTTAACAATTGCTGGCCGGTGAGGCCCGTGGCACCCGCGAGCATTGCGGTGCGAGTCATGGCTATGTTCGCGTGCTGCGGGTTTGCTTCTTGGCGGCGGAAGATGCGCTCCCGGAATCTCCGCCGAATGCACGCGCCAATTCATCATTGAATTCTGGCCCATATGGGCCCATCAATGTCTGCACAACCAGCTTTTCAAATTCATCGCTAAATTGGTTGATCACGCTTTCCGGGTCTGGCACCAAACCTGCGTCGGTAATCAGGCCGAATTGCACCTTGCCGTTATAAGTGAGGATGGAAAGGCCCATACCAATGCCGCCCGATTGCGGCACCCAAAAATCAATTTCATCAATCTCGCGACCGGCAAAAAACAGGGGCGATTGCGGCCCGGGCACGTTGGTCATCACCGATGTTGCATTGCGGCCGATCAGGGCACCAATCTGATCCTGCAAAATCTTGGGGCCCAGCCCTACAGCCGATAACAAGACGAACGCCACAATCGGCTGTGGCGAACCCTTGAGCGCCTGCATTCGCTCACGCACCAGCATCACCCGCTCAATTGGATCTTCGATACCGATGGGAAGCTCAACAAATACCAAGCCAAATTGATTACCCAGCTCATGAGCTTTTTCGATAGGACGCAAATTAACCGGTACCACCGCGCGAATTTCAATGCCGTCAGCGTTATCGCCTTTTTTGACCATGTAATCGCGTAACGCCCCGGCGGCGGTACCCAGCAACACATCGTTTATCGAGCAGCCGAGGGTTTTGCCAATGACTTTCACTTCTGCCAGCGGTAGCGGGTCACACCACGCCACGCGCTTCTGACGCCCCAGTGTGCCTTTGAAGCGGGTGGGCGAGTCTGGGGACATCATTGCGATTTTGCGTAGCTCCTCGGCCAGCTCCATCCCTTTGGTGGCGAATTCACGCATGGTGGCGGGATCTTTGGCGATTTCCAAACCTTGTTCCACTAGCCCGCGCGTCAGCTTCATCGCGCCAGACCATACACTGGCCATCGGTTTGGTTACGCTGGTCCAGAAATCCATTTCATCTTTGGGTCGTTTGGCGGCGATTTTTGGCGTCAGCAAACTTGCCTCGGCGCTAGCGCCGGTCATCGACATCATCACGCTAATCAGCGCAATACCATCCGCGTAGCAATGATGAATTCGCGTAATCAGTGCCGAGCCGCCACGATAGTTTTCAACAATCTGGAACTGCCATAGCGGCTTGGTGAAATCCAGCGGCTCACTCGCTAATTGGCTCACATAATTTTCGAGATCCTGCTTGTTGACTGCGCTACCGCCACCGAGCTTGGCGACAAGTTTTACGCGTTTGAGATGATTTTTGATATCAAACTTTTTGTCGGTATCCCACCATGCGCCGGTCGGGTCCTGAACCGCTTTTTGTTTGAACCGGGGATAAGTGAGAAAGCGCTGTTCGAGCGTCGCCGCTACTTTTTTGAAATCCAGCTTGTCGCGAAAAATCATTACCCCGACAATCATCATCAAATTGTTCGGGTGTTCCATCCTCAGCCAAGCCGTGTCCACACCGGACATGCGTTCGCGATTCAACATAGAAAAGCCAGGAATGTTCGCCATATTCGATCTTTAGTCGTTTTATTCGAATGGAATTGAAATTCGGCAAGTATCTGCTGGATGTCCTACGCTGCCTCCACTAACTGCAGTTATTCACAGCGCTGTCACAGTGATTGCCAACTAATTGCAGACCAAGATCGATTCCGTTACAGTTACTTTAGCTGGTATGCACCGTTCTGAAAACCCCTAATCACGGCATTCGGACAGTGTTTTTACCTATTTCCCTATAAATCTAACGAATGATGCTGCTTGGCGCCGCGCGGTGAAGATTCCCGTCCGGCGTCTGGTTGCCGAGGAAAAATAAATGTCCGACATAAAGAAACAGTTCGATAAGGCCGTAAAGGATGTCACCAAAGCAAAAAAAGATCCTGGGAATGATCTAAAACTCCGCCTTTACGCGCACTTTAAACAAGGAACTGAGGGCGACGTGGTGGGCGACAAACCGGGTTTTACCGATTTCGTGGGCCGCGCCAAATATGATGCGTGGGCCAAAGTAAAAGGAATGTCGCAGGACGACGCAATGAAGGCATATACCAAGCTGGTGGATCGTGTCCTGCGAGAAGATGACTAACTGGGGTTTGCGATCTATCGAAAAGATCAAAAAAAAAGTCCAAACCTTGCGGTTTGGACTTGAATCGTCCGATGTTCAGGACGAGGAGGAGACGTAAATGAAAAAACTAACAAGCAGCAAGTAGAAGAGTGTGGCTTTTAGTGCTCACTGATAATCTTTGATTAACCGGTATTTATGGCTGCTTATTTAGTTTTGCCAACCACTTTTTTAGCAGCTGTTTTGGTGGTTGAGACGACTTTTTTCACAAGCGGACGGACAGTGGCTTTGCCCGTTTTTTTCGCAGCAGCGGGAAGTTTTGCTGCGCTAGGCTTTTTAACGGCGGGTTTCACCGATGGCTTCGAAGCCGGCTTAGCAGCCGATTTGGCGCTGGGCGCACGTTTTTCCTGCGCCATCAGACCGCGTACGGCTTCAGATAATTCTGCCACTTGGCCCGACAACGCCTCGACATCTTTGCTCGTCAATACACCCAGACGGTTCAGCGATTTGTGAACGCGGTCTTCAAAAACCTGTTCCAGTTTGTCGAATTTGCCGCTGGCCATGCCAATTGTTTTGCTGGCTTGTTCTTTGGCGGTTTCGAGCGTCGATTCGGCTACATGACGAGTATGCTGCTCCAGTTTCTCGCCTTGGCTGACCAAACCTTCAAATGCCTTGCGGCCTTCGTTTTGTGCTTTCGAGAACGCACCCAAGCCGGCGAGCCAGATTTGCTGAGCGGATTCCATCACTTGTTTGGCAGTAGGCTGCTCGGAAAGGCTGGATGCCATGGCGGCCACTTTTTCGCCAATTTGATTAATGGTGCCCATTGCGCCACTCGCTGTTTTAGCGGCGGCAGCTGCTTTTTTAAATCGTTTTGCCATTTTCTGCTCCTGAATTTGATGATTCTTGTGGGGAAATTTCGTTTTGATAAAAATCTATCAAAACTAAAATCACGCTGGGCCCAAAAACACGAGAAGAAAATGTGGCATTTAACGTGACACCGAACGTGACACCGAACGTAACACCCTTCGCGGCACGGACGTCGTGGGCTTTGCGGATAAAAAACTATATTCGCAATGTATGTTTAATATTTAGAGCAAACACACTATTCACAAATGCCGTTGGCGAGGCATGGATTGTACGACAGTCATTTCTCGCTAAACTTACAGCTCGATAAAGCAACATTTTAGTGTCGACTCTTGACAATGATGTATGGCAAAAGCCATTACCGGAAGTCTTTCATTTAGCGGTCATTTTTTAATTGAGCCGCATTCAGTTAAGATTTGTATTGACGAAAAGCAGGGCACGAAATTGTTGCAGTCGCACAATAGACATTATAAAAAACCGCATAAAAAATCATAAAAAGATTGCACATAGTGAGGAGGTCGCTTTGAACGTACCTGTATCCAAGACTACCGCAGCCGAGCAAGCAGCCAACGCCGCCTCGGCACCGCATGCATGGCTGAAGTCATATCCCGATGGCGTTCCCGCAAATATCGACGCCGATAAATTTTCGTCCATCAAAGACGTGTTCACGCAGAGCTGCGAAAAATTCGCTGAAGCATCCGCATTTACCTGCATGGACAAAACTATCACGTATAGCGAACTGGACAAATTAACCCGCGCGTTTGCGGGATATTTACGCGGCGTGTTAAAGCTGGATGTCGGTGATCGCGTGGCGATCATGCTGCCCAATATTTTGCAGTACCCCGTGGTGTTGTTTGGCGTCCTGCGCGCGGGTCTCACCGTGGTGAATGTGAATCCGCTTTATACGCCGCGCGAGTTGGAGCATCAGCTTCATGATTCAGGTGCAAAGGTGGTGGTGATTCTTGAGAATTTTTGTACCACGCTCGAACAGGTGGTGGCAAAAACTCACGTTGAGCAAGTTATTACGACCCAGGTTGGCGATTTGCTGGGCTTCCCTAAATCGCTAATGGTGAATTGGGTGGTCAAGCACAAGAAAAAAGCGGTTCCGCCATGGAGCATCGCAGGTACCGTGTCGCTCAAAACTGCTCTCTCGCGCGGCAGTGATGCAGGCGCCGATTACGGTGCGCCAAAAATTCAATCTGGCGATATCGCGTTCTTGCAATATACCGGCGGCACCACTGGCGTCTCGAAGGGTGCAATGCTCACGCACCGTAATATCATCGCCAATCTGGAACAGCTATCGGCGTGGATGCAGAATATATTGGTGGAGCGAGAAGAGGTGGTGATACAGCCGCTGCCGCTGTACCATATCTTTGCGTTGTCGACGAGCTTGGTCTACATGAAGCGCGGCTGTGAAAGTGTGTTGATTCCGAATCCGCGCGATTTGACGGCCTTCATCAAAGATATGTCCTCCCGCCGCTGGACCGTGCTAACGGGCGTAAACACGTTATTTAATTCGTTGCTGAATCACGCTGATTTTGCCAAGCTGGATTTTTCGAACGCAAAACTGTGTTTAGGCGGCGGAATGGCGGTGCAACGGTCTGTCGCCGAGCATTGGAAACGCGTGACCGGCAAGGCGCTGGTCGAAGCCTACGGATTGACCGAAACATCACCTGGCGCGTGCGCAAATCGTCCCGATCTGGCGGAATATTCGGGTTCAATCGGCCTGCCACTACCGTCAACAATCATCACCATTCGCGACGATGATGAAAACATTCTGCCAATGGGCAGCATCGGCGAAATCTGTATTGATGGTCCGCAAGTAATGAAAGGCTATTGGCAGCGGTCCGATGAAACCGTCAAGGTGACCACCAAAGACGGCGCTTTTAAAAGCGGTGACATTGGCGTGATGGATGCAAACGGTTACTTTAAAATTGTTGATCGCAAAAAGGACATGATTTTAGTGTCTGGATTCAATGTTTATCCAAACGAAGTTGAGGACGTGGTGGCGGCTTGCCCGGGCGTGATGGAGGTTTGTGCGGTCTCGGCACCCGATGAAAAATCAGGTGAAGCCGTGCGAGTCGTAATTGTTAAGAAAGATCCGTCACTCGACAAAGCTAGAGTGCTTGAGTATTGCAAAGCCAATTTAACCGGCTATAAGGTGCCGAAGATTATTGAGTTCTGGAGCGAGCTCCCCAAGACCAATGTCGGCAAGGTGTTGCGTCGAACGGTGCGCGATACGGTGGTAAAAAAGGATGGTTGAGGTGGTTACGCTGGTTGAGCTGGTTAAGCTGATTAGGCTGGTTAAGCTGGTTGAGCGCGGCGGTGAATAAAGTACCTTGATAATGCTTTGAAACAAGGTCGTCACGCTAAAATAGAATCTTCAATTTTAAAAATAAGCTCATGTACCAAACTTACATAAACGGAAAATGGTCGGAGGGCAACACGCCAATTTTTGGTGCAATGGATCACAGTGTTTGGTTGGGCTCCTCAGTATTCGACGGCTCGCGATCCATTGGCGGCGTGGTGCCTGATCTCAATCTTCATCTGGCGCGCGTGATTTCATCGGCTGAAAAATTGGGTATGCAATGCCCGCACACCGTGGCAGAAATGACTGCGTTGGTTAAGCAGGGAGTCGCCCTTTTTCCTAAAGACGCGGCGCTGTATATTCGTCCGCTTGTGTTCGCGACTGAAGGACTGCTGATTCCGGAAACATCCAAAACCGGTTTTGCGCTGACATTATTCGATGCGCCGTTGCCACCGTTTACCGGCTTCTCGGCTTGCCTTTCTGCGCTGCGTCGGCCCGATGCTTCCATGGCACCTACCGATGCGAAAGCGTCCAGCCTTTATGCGAATAGCACGCGTGCGCTCAAAGATGCGAAAGCGCGTGGCTTCGATAACGCGGTGATGTTGGATAGCGAAGGCTGCGTTACCGAATTCGCCACGTCGAATATCTTTTTCGTCACACCCGAAGGCGAGCTGACCACGCCGATTGCAAACGGTACTTTTTTGGCGGGTATTACTCGGGCACGAGTTATCAAGCTGCTGGGAGAGGCGAACATCGCGGTCAACGAGCGTCGCGTGAAGCCGGAAGAATTGAACAGCGCCAAAGAGATTTTTAATACCGGCAATTTTGGCAAAGTGATGCCATGCGTGCGTTACGAATCGCGGGTGCTGGCGGTAGGTGAAATCGCCACCATCGCGCGTGAACGCTATATGGCATTTGCCGCGCTACAGACTATTGAGAATGCCTGAAGAGCCGCGTGGATATTGACTCTCAGGGCATCTGTCGGGCGACTTCCTGAGCGCTAGTCAGCGACTTATTTAACCGCCCGCCCGCTTACTTCACCACCACGCCTTTCCAGAATGCGACTCGTCCGGCAATTTCCTTGGCGGCATCTTTGGGCGTGGGGTAGTACCAAGCCGCATTGGCATTAATGTCCGCGCCGACCACCACATCGTAATAATGGGCCGTGCCTTTCCATGGGCATACCGTCTGGTGGCTGCTGGGACGGATATGTTCCGGCTGCACGCTCGCAATTGGGAAGTAAAGATTGCCTTCGACAGTGACAAGATCGGCGGCTGGTGAATCGGCGATTATGGTATTTTTCCAGGTAGCGGTAGGCATATTGCGGCTCCAAAAAAAGATTAGAAACTGGGTTAATGAGCTTACGAAGTGCTGCCATTTTGCCAGATTTCAATTTGTATTTTTGGGCTCAAATGATGTGGCTGGCGATAAATCGCCGCTTGCAAGATAAAATATAGTCTTGTTATTTTTGCCAATCTGTTCGCGGTTCGTTTTCTGCACTTTACGGTTTCTCTTGCCTCCATGCTTCGTCTCACCGAAATTAAACTTCCTCTTGATCATGCTGCAGATGCCCTGCAAGCGGCGATATTGAAACGTCTGAAAATTGATGCCGCTGCGCTCATCCGCTATACAATTTTTCGTCGCGGCTATGATGCTAGGAAGCGTAGCGAAATACTGCTGGTGTACACCATTGATGTTGAAGTCAAAAACGAAGCCGCACTGCTAAAACGCGTCGAGGGTGATGGCAAACTTAGTATTACGCCTGACACCCGCTACCAATTTATTGCGCATGCGCCGCCGGACTTGAAATCACGACCGGTCGTCATTGGCTTGGGGCCTTGTGGCTTGTTTGCGGCGTTGACGCTGGCACAGATGGGCTTTAAACCTATCGTGCTGGAGCGCGGCAAGGCAGTTCGCGAGCGTACCCAGGACACGTGGGGTTTGTGGCGCAAATCGGTTCTGAACCCTGAATCAAATGTGCAATTTGGTGAGGGTGGCGCAGGCACATTTTCGGATGGAAAATTATGGAGCCAGATCAAAGACCCGTTTTTTTTAACCCGCAAAGTACTGACAGAATTCGTTACGGCTGGCGCGCCAGCGGAAATAATGTACGTCTCCAAACCACACATCGGAACCTTCAAGCTGGTGACAATGGTGGAAAAAATGCGAGCCACGATTGAGTCACTGGGTGGCGAAATCCGTTTTCAACAGCGTGTTACCAGCTTCGATATCGCAACGCTCCCGGATGGGTCGCGCCAGTTGCGCGGATTGGTGCTCAACGACGGTGAAATTCTTGCGGCAGATCATGTGGTGCTGGCGATTGGTCACAGTGCACGCGATACTTTCTATGCGTTGCACGAAAATGGGGTTTATGTAGAAGCCAAACCGTTTTCAATCGGCTTTCGCATCGAGCACCCACAATCGCTGATTGATCGTGCGCGTTTTGGTGACAAATTTGCTGAAAATGTGCAGAGCGATATATTGGGCGCTGCCGATTACAAGCTGGTGCATCATTGCGCGAATGGCCGTAGTGCCTATAGCTTCTGCATGTGCCCCGGCGGCACGGTAGTGGCGGCAACTTCCGAAGCGGGCCGCGTGGTGACCAATGGCATGAGCCAGTATTCACGTAACGAGCGCAATGCGAACGCGGGCATTGTGGTCGGCATCACGCCAGAACGCGATTTCCCCGGTCACCCGTTGGCGGGCATTGATTTTCAGCGTCATTGGGAGGAACAGGCTTTCAAAGCCGGCGGCGAAAACTATTGTGCGCCTGCGCAGTTGGTTGGCGATTTTTTAGCAGGTCGGCCATCCACCGCATTGGCGAGCGTGGAGCCATCGTACAAGCCCGGCGTTCGTATGACGGATCTGGCCACATGCGTGCCGGCGTTCGTAATCGAGGCGGTGCGCGAAGCGCTGCCCGCGTTTGCCAAGCAGATCAAAGGATTTGCCATGCATGACGCGGTGCTCACAGGCGTTGAGACGCGCACTTCTTCACCGATTCGCATCACCCGGCATGATGATGATTTTCAAAGCATCAATACGCGTGGCCTGTTTCCGGCAGGCGAGGGCGCAGGCTACGCTGGCGGCATCATGTCGGCGGGCGTTGATGGCATTAAGGTCGCCGAGGCTGTTGCCCTCAGCATGATTGGTGGCGATCTTGCAGGCCGCGTGGTGACGCGCCACAAGCGCTTGATGATTGATGATCAAGCCCCCACCTACTGATCAGGTCTATTACTCCACCGAAAGAAAATAATGCCGCGTCCCATACTTGCTGAATCTAATATTCATCCTGCAATAAAAGAAGTGGTTGCCAGTCATCATGCGGACATCGTCCGGGAGGTGCAGGCGGCGATTGCTGCGAACGCAGTCGTGGTGGTCGGTATGTCACAAAATCCGATGCCCAAGCGCGCGCGTCAATCGCTGGATCAGGCGGGTATTGCTTACCAATATCTTGAATACGGCAGCTATTTTAACAACTGGCGTCGCCGCAACGCGCTCAAAAATTGGACAGGCTGGCCGACGTTTCCGATGGTGTTTGTAAAAGGCACGCTGGTCGGTGGCGCAGATGATGTAAAACGGCTTATTGACAGCGGCGAGATGAAAAAAATGCTGGCCTGAGTTGGCATGATTTGTAAAAAACAGCGCCCCGCTTTGGTTAAAACATTGATGCGAGCGACATGAGTATTCCAGAAGTAGATCAATTGCTCGCGCGTGGTGAATATGTTGCTGTTCGTGATCGATTGAATATCCTGCTGGCGAATGAGCCAGAAAACAGTGACGCCTTGATGCGCGCGATTGATGTGCATATTGCAATGGGTGAATCCACTGAGGCACTTCAGCGCGCACGGCAATTGCTCAGTGTTGCGCCCGCAAATCTCGAAGCGCAATTTTATCTAGCCAAGGCAGAGTACACGGACGGTCATTTTTTACAGGCCGCAGCATTGATAGAACAACTGATGGCGACCTCTGCAAATGATTCGTCAGCGCTGCACGTGCTGCGCGGGAACATTTTATTGTCGCAGCACGCGTTTTCACAGGCAGCTCTCGCGTTTGAGCAAGCGAGCATGTTGGATGTGAATTCCGCAACTGCGTTCACGGGCTTGGGGATTGCGCGCCGTCACCAAGGCGATGAGGAGGCTGCGCGAAAAGCGCTAACGCGCGCTGTTGCGCTGGCCCCCGCCGACGCAGTTGTATGGAATGAACTGGCGCATTCGCACCGCATGGTTGGCGCGGTTACTGATGCTGAGGCATGTTTCGAGCGCGCGTTAGCGATTGGTCCGAACGTGGCGGCAACGTGGTTTGCCTTGGGGCAATTGTTAGCTGAAACGTTTAAATTCGAACGCGCCAAACAGTGTCTTGAGCGCGCATTAGCGTTGCAGCGTGTGCACCCAAAAGCTGACCAACAACCTGACCAAAAGGCAAGCGAACAAGCACACCAGCAGGCGTATGAACAAACCATCAGCACGCTAGGATTTGTATTGGCCGAAATGGGCGAGACTGAGTCTGCGCTGAACATATTAATCAGCAATACCGATCAGCCTGCCTGTGTTCTAGGTGCTCCTAATATTTCATTGCCCCGGCAGATTCGTAGTCGCCTACTATTGCCACAAATATATAGCAGTGCGGATGATTTGCTGCGCTGGCGACATCGATTCAGTAGCGGACTTGAGGTATTGCACGACGCTAATCTCGAGGGTGGGAATATTTGGCAAATTGCCCAATCCAATTTTCTGCTGGCTTATCAAGGGCGAAATGATCGCGACTTGCAGGCGGGCTATGCGAGTTTTTTGCGCACGCTGATTTTGAAGGAGCGACCGGATTTGCTTGAGCTTCCTAGGGCGAGCAGTAAAGGTGGCGGCAAGGGTAGCGGCAAGGGTAGCGGCATGGCTAGTAGCAAAGTTGAAGGGACGAGACCGCGCATCCGCGTGTTGTTTGTATCGAGTTTTTTTCGCGAGTGTACGGTGGGTCATTATTTTCGGAGCTGGATTACCGACCTTGATCCCCAAATTTTTGAGCGCATCGTCATCCACACGGGCTGGCAGCCGGATGACTTTGGGCGCGCCCTACAGGCGCAGTGCGATCAATTTTTACTCGTTCGCGGTGGCGCCTTGTTGGTGGCCGAAGCGATTCGGGCGCAGGCCGCAGATATCCTTATCTATCCTGAAGTTGGCATGGGAACGATGAATTATTTGCTCACCAATATGCGGCTGGCACCCGTTCAGATCGCCGCCTGGGGCCATCCCGTGACCACCGGCAGTCGTGAGATCGATTATTTTCTGACTTGTGAAGCGATGGAGCCACCGGGAGAATTCATGGCCGCCGCGCACTACACTGAGCGCCTGCTGATGTTGCCCGGTATTGGGACGCGTTACACAATGCCCACCGTTACTAATTTCAATCTCACGCGGGAAATGTTCGGTTTGTCAGCGGGCAGTCATGTTTATATTTGCCCGCAGTCATTGTTTAAAATTCATCCGGATAACGATTTAATCTTTCTGGAAATCATGTTGCGTGATGAGCAGGCAATTGTTTTGTTCTTTCAGAGCGAGCACTGCGCCATCACGCAGGCGTTTTCGCAGCGTTTGTCCTCATTAATGGCGGCGCGCGGGATGCCACCACGCGGCCAGATAAAATTTTTACCGCGTCTGGATGCCGCCAGTTTTCGGGGTGTTTTAGCGTTCGCGGACGTCGCGCTCGATACCCTACATTGGTCGGGCGGCAATACTTCGCTGGATGCTTTAGCGGTGGCCGCGCCAGTCGTGACGTTGCCCGGCGAATTTATGCGCGGGCGGCAGACGCTGGCAATGCTGGGTGCAGTCGGCGCTAATGAGTTAGTCGTTGCCGATCAACAAGAATATGTCAGTAAAGCGCTTGAAGTGGCGAGTGACTCGGGCAGTGGAGCCGCACTACGCCATAAAATTGCCATGAATCGCGGCGCTATCTTTGATCGTCATGAGCCGGTGACGCAGCTTGCTCAACACCTATTGCGATTATTCGAAACTCACTCACAGTAGTAACCATCTAGAAACTATCGAAGCGAAACAAATAATGAAAAACGCGGCTAACCAAAGCCTTGGAAAGCCGCGCCAGGTCTAGAGTTTGAGGCAATGCCAGCGTGAATTTGGTGATTAAAAATTCGCCTTGAATTGCGCGCCCACAAAGCGCGGCTCATTTATAAAGCCGGTTAAATTATTGAAGTCGATACCGCCGACGACACGAATTTGGTTGGTGATATTGCGGCCGTAAACTGCCACTTCATATTTATCGCCGTTCCATTTATAGCCGAGACGCAATCCACCTTCGGTTAAACCCTTGCCCGTGTATTCGCGGGCTTCGTACAAGAAAAAATTGATCTTGCTGCGATAGGCCCAGTCGGTGAACACGAAAAACTCGCCGTCGGCAACCGGTACCGAGTAGCGCAGCGTGAAATTGGCCACATATTTTGGTGCCTGAGGCAGAGGGTTGCCGTCAATCGAAACAATGGCCGCGCTAAAAGGCCCAGCAGGGACCACCACTGGATCCGTTACCGTACAGCCAGAGCCACACACCTGCGTGCGCAAATTCGGGTCACGAATTTTGGTGTCGTTAATGCTGCCGCTGACGCTCATCCGCAAACTGTCAGTGAGATATCCTTCGAGATCCAATTCCACGCCGTTGCCTTTGGTCTTAGCCGCATTCAGCAGGCGGTTAAAGTTGGCACCGCCGCCGACTGCCGTTAATTGCTGGTCCTTCACTTCATATGAGAATACATTGAAGGACACGCGTGCTCGTTTGTCGAACAGGTCAGATTTAATACCCGCCTCGGTAGAAATAACTTTTTCCGCATTGGCAACGGAAAGCGAATCACCGAATAACAAGCGGCCCTGGATCGCAGGCGCGCGGAAGCCCTTTGCCACACGTGCATACAGATTGGTTTCAGGCGACAGCTTGAATGTGCCAGACACATCCCAACTCACATCGGATGCAGATGTATTGGTTGCGAGCTGACCGATAAAGGTGGGCGAGAACGGTGGGGCTTGCAGGCGACTGGCAACGAAATCTTTCTTGTCATTGGTATAGCGCAAGCCGGCGCGCAAGCTGAGTGCATCCGTGGCCGCGATATTGACCGAGCCAAATGCGGCATAAGCCTTGTTCTTTTGGCTTTGGTTGGCATAGCCGTTTTGTGGATTGCCGGGTGACAGCGAATCATAATTGAAGCTATCGATGTTGATATCTTCATTGAAATAATAAAGACCAGCCAACCATTTCAGGTTGCTTTTCCCGGTGGATTCCAAGCGTAGCTCTTGAGTAAATTGCTTGTGCTTGGGCAGGCCATCGGCGGACTCCGCGGAGAATGGAATAACGCCTGGGCCGCTCAGGCCAGCCGGTAAAAATGCCGCACCAAAACCGCCGTCAATATCGCCACGAGAAAACGACTTCACGGTTTCATAACCGGTGATCGAATTAAGCGCCATGCCATCCAATTGCCACTTCAGCCGAACGCTACCGCCTGTATTTTTGACATCTTGAGAATTGATACCGTCGATAGAAACGCGTGCCGGATCAAAGCCCGGAACAATATTGTTGCTGCCAGGCTGGATGATGTTAGCGCGGAACACGCGGGCGGAACCGTTCAGGTCGCGGTTATGTACATTGAATAGCGCGCTGAAACTGGCCGAAGGCTGGTAGAGGGCCTGAAAGCGTGCCGCGGTATCGCGGTAACCTTCGAGGTCGCGGGTGGGTCCGCTACCGTTCGAGTTGTGAACCCAATTGTCGCGATTTTGCGATTGAATCGATAGCCGGAATGCCAGGTCTTTCGATGCGGCAACGTTGATTGCGCCTTCCAGATTGCTGCTACTGAAGCGACCATAACCAATATTTGCATAGCCCTCGTTGGCAAATTTTGGTTTGACCGAATCAAATTTCACCACGCCTGCGGGCGAGTTGCGGCCAAACAAAGTGCCTTGGGGGCCGCGCAATACCTCAATCTGCTCGATATCAAAAACCGGGAAGCCTTTGAGAATTGGATTTTCCTGCACCACATCATCGTAAACCAACGAAACCGGCTGGGATGCGTTCAAATCGAAATCGCTGTTACCCAGCCCGCGAATATAAAAACGCGGGAATGCGCGTCCGAACGATGATTCGATATTCAAACTCGGCACGCGGGCAGCCAGCATGCGGATGTCTTGTCCACCAGAATTAATGATGTCGAGGTTTTCACCTCGAATCGCAGAAATCGAGCTGGGTACATCCCTAATATTTTCGCTTCTGCGCTCGGCCGTTACCGTGACCGTCTCAAGCTTGCCAACTTCGGTGGCAGGTTTTGTTGGTTCGGCGGGTGTGGCCTGCTGGGCAAATACTTGTGCGGTGGGTATTCCAGCGGCCAAGAACACGCCGAAAATGAACGAGCGCGAAGTCGTCATTGCCAGACTTTGTGAACGCGGTGCGAGGTGTTGCCCGATATTTTGCGTGGCGGCTGAAGCGTTAGTCTCGAAGATATTGCTGTCCATTTTGAGTCCCTGAGTTGTTTGTAAATGGTTCTGTCGTGAGTGTATTACGGAAGTGAAATAATCGACAAGTATTGCGGTAATGTTGCGATGTTTTTGTTGCGAAATCGATACGAACAGATGGTTGGTAATCAAGCATTTGGTCAGGATTAGGTCGGTATTAAGTTAGGATTAAGCCAAGATTAGGCCTGCCCTAAACGGCGTAAGCCGCAACGCGTGCCCGTGTGGTTTAATCAAACACTGACGTTTATGAACCGTTGGATTCCATGGCGAAGGCAAATATGACAATCCTGTATCGACTTATTGTTGTTTCATGCTTCTGGGTTTCGGTGATGACATTAATGGCCGACAACGCAGCCGCACAGAAAACGACCTCACCCCCGGTCGCCAAGCCTGCGCTTAGCTATACAGATTTGCTCAACGCCTCAAGCGCGGCTGATTGGAGGCCGATCGACAACGACAACACACTTTATCTGGAAATGAATTCTGGTCGTGTCGTCATTGAGCTGGCGCCGCAGTTTTCGCCTCTACATGTCGCGAATATCAAGGCGCTGGTCCGGGAAGGTTATTTCGATGGGCTGGTTTTTATGCGCAGCCAGGAAAATTATGTGGTGCAGTGGGGCGACCCGACCGAAAAGAAAACGCCGCTGAAAGCCAAGAAAAATTTGCCGCCGGAGTTCACGGTGGCGATCAAAAAGGACATCCCGTTCACGCGTTTGCCTGACGTGGATGGCTATGCGAAGCAGGTGGGCTTTTCAAACGGGTTTCATTCCGCTCGCGACCCGAAGAATGCGACCACGTGGTTGACGCACTGCACTGGCGCGGTGGGAGTGGGACGTGATAACGATGTAGGCAGTGGCGGCGGCACCGAACTCTACGTGGTCACCGGTAACGCTCCTCGCCAGCTGGATCGCAACATCACCCTGGTGGGCAGAGTGGTGCAAGGGATGTCGCTGCTGACTGTGTTGCCGCGAGGTACCGGACCGCTCGGCTTTTATGAAAAACCCGAACAATATGTACCGATAAAGTCGATGCGTGTGGCTGCCGACGTGCCCGAGACCGAGCGCACAGCGCTTGAAATTATCCGCACCGATACGCCCGCCTTTTCGGCGATGGTTGAAGCCCTGCGCAACCGTGGTGGTGACTGGTACAAGGTGGCGGCTGGGCATATTGATTTGTGCAACGTGCCGCTCGCAGTCAGGGTGCCTGCATCTTAATTTTTAACTATAAAAACAGGGAATGGGAATCAAAATTCCCGGTCACTGTCCTATAAATGGTTGCCGCTGAAGACGAATTGTCGGTGAATCGTAAGTAAATACGGTCATCGCAAAAATACTTACACGGTGCGGGCACCGATGGAGTGGTTCCCTGAACTTCAATATGAGATTTTCTCCACGCCCCGGCGATAAACATTTGTGGCAAAAATATGACAATTGCGGAAACGATGCTCACCTGAGATTATATGGGGCGTGGTTTCGTTTGGAATACTCTGGGAGATGTGCTGTGAACGCGATAAAAAAAGCTGCCAAATATATTTACAAAAATTCGGAAACGCTCGGTGCGCGCGTGCTCACCAATTTGGCGAGAGCCATTGAAACCAACGAGCCATATGCCCTTGCGCCATTGTTTGATTTGAACCAGGAAGAATTTCAACTGGCACTGGGAATGATTAAAGACTGGCGAGTAGATCGCCATTACCTGTCGAAGCTTCGCATGCTCGAACTCGGTGAGATGGAAACCTTAGGATTGTCTGAACCTGGTTAACCGACACTAAAATTTTGCCTGGATTTGCCTATTTTTACTTCAGCGGGCGCGATCGGATAATCACCGGTCGCGCCCGTTTAGTTTTGCGGCTTAATAATGGCTGATGTTTATCAATGGCATCGTCATGCGGTCCAGTTATTCTGACTGTGAAAACACCTAATAAGCGCGATTCGGGCGGCGTAGAAAACACGAAGAACACGAAGAGCTTTGCAAGGCAAGCCGTGTTTATGCGGTAAAAAAAATCAATTAAAAATGGTTTTGTAGCTTATTTTGAAAAGAACGAAATGAAGAATAACGATATCCCAATGGACGACCCGCAAAATTTGAACAGAAGGCACGCGCTGATGGCGGGTAGCGTGGCTTCATTCGCATCGGTGGCAGCGCTGAGCGGCTGCGCCACATCATCAGGAGCGGCAATGACGAGCGTCGTTAAACCTGTTTTTGATGTTGCGGTGGTGACCGTGCCAATTGTAGGATCGGGCGATGTTTTTCCGATTCGTCGTATTTATTGTATCGGCCGAAATTATGCGGCGCACGCGCGCGAAATGGGCTCGGACCCGACTCGCGAGCCGCCATTCTTTTTCCAGAAGCCCACTGACGCGATTCAATATATTCCCGCTGGCAAAGTGACAGATCATCCGTATCCATCGTTGACTAAAAATTATCACTACGAGGTCGAGTTGGTGGCGGTACTCAGCGCGGGTGGGCGCGACATTCCGATCAACAAAGCGCTCGATCTGGTGTACGGATACGCGCTGGGCCTTGATATGACCCGCCGCGATTTGCAGCGCGGGATGGGCGATCAGAAAAAGCCATGGGAAATCGGCAAGAGTTTCGACATGTCAGCCCCTATCGGCCCAATTCATCCGGTCGCTAACGTTGGCCATTTTAAGGACGGTGCCATCAGCTTAAAAGTGAATGGCGAAGTCAAACAAAGCGCCAACCTGAATCAGATGATCTGGAGTGTGGCGGAACAGATTTCGAAATTGTCAGAAGCGTTCGAATTAAAAGCGGGCGATATTATTTATTCCGGCACGCCGGAAAATGTCGGGCCGGTGATGAAGGGCGATGTAATCGAATGCAATATCGATAAGTTGCCGACGTTGAATGTGCGAATTGTTTGATATGCAGGGTGGTGTATCACTTAAATTAAACATGGGATGCGCCTTCGATTTAAATTCAATTGAGGTTGATTGAAGCGCTGCCGAAAGTTTTCCGTGCAGACGATATTGCGCAGGCGGCACGCCATAGGCCTCGCGAAACGCGCGCGTGAATGCCTGCGCGCTACCGTAACCTGCCTCACCCGCGAGCAACGCAACAGGCGTTGCCGATGCGCTGAGTTTGATCGTAGCACGATGCAGGCGATGGCGACGTAACGTATCTGCGACGGTCTCACCCATCATCGCCACATACACGCGATGAAAGTGATGAGGCGACAAAATCGCTTCTTCGGCCAGGCGATGAATGTCGAGCGGGTTTTGGTCGCAATCGTCAAGATGATCCACCATATAGTGCAGCACGCGCTCAATGCGTTTGGCGTAGGTCTCTAGCGTGATTGTTTTCATTCGGTCGCTTTAAGTTATGCCAACGCGGCAAATCTTAACGTGATGGGCTTAACTTGAATTGCGGTTTTTAAACCCGGGTTAAAGTGCCCCAGCGCGCTTCATCAGTTTCGCGAGCGATTCTGCCATCAATGCATATCCACGCGCATTCGGATGCACTAAATCCGATTTCAAGGTGTTATCGGTGAGGATATTTTTTAGCATATCGTCTTCAAACGGAATGACAAATTCTTTCGCAATTGCCTGGTAAAAATCAGGCGGCTTCACCATCAGGCCGGGTTTGGGTGTGGCAACCAAAACAACGGCGATGCCCTTATCGCGTACAAGCTTTACCATCGCGCGGATATTGTTTTGCGTTTTGTCCTCCCCCAGTTTTTGCAGAAAATCATTGCCGCCATGGCAAAGAATCACCAGTTTCGGTTGATGTTCGCTGAGCACCTGCGGCAATCGCGCAAGGCCATCAGCCGAGACTTCGCCCGGCACGCCAGCGGCGATAACTTTGCGCGAAATCAGCGTTTGCAATTGCGCAGGATAGGATTCATTGGGTGCAGCGCCGGTGCCAAAAGTAAGGCTGTCGCCGAAGGCCAGGATAGTTGCATTCGCGTCCAGCGTGGGCAGCGTCGGCAATTTGCTGCAGGCGGAAAGCAAGGTGATGCAAAGTGCTGTGGCGAAATATAAACACCAGCATTTGCGGGGCGCTTGGGGCATAAATGGTCGTTGAGGCACGCTGATAAGGGGGTTTAGAGTATGAATAAGGTGAGATTTATTCCACCGCAATCATCACTTCACTACGTCGCAAAAACGGCGGCATCATCGGCGGATCGTAGCGGGCGAATTGCGGTTTGCCGATTATTTGCAAACCTTGCTTCTCAATCCAGCTCGTCAACTCTTCGGTTTTAACGCGCACTTTTTCATCCGTACTAAAACCTGAAAATCGAATCACCGCCATTTTTTGTGCGGCCACCTTGCGCAGTGTGACGTTGGTATTGATAGGCTTCGGTAGCGTGTCCATGGTGTATTGCGCGGGCATCACAAAATGGACTCGATACATTTCTTCTGTGCCTGCGTTTGGACTTACGCCGACCGTTGAACCTGCGCTGCTCGTGTTCCCGGCTAGTTTCTCCATCGTGACCGGTGCCGTCATTGCGATTTTTTCACTGCTGCTTTTTTCTACCGTTTCTGCCACCGATTTTTCCATGGTCACCGGCGCGGTCATGGCAATTTTTTCGTGGCCTTTCGCGGCGCCCGAAATATTGTTGCCAAAAATATAGCCCGCAATGGCGCGAAATGCCGCACTTCCCGCCCCGCTCATATCGCCTTTGACAAATGTTTCAGCGACAATAAATCCGCGGTATTGCCGCACTTCGAAATCGCCTTCTTTTTTGATTGATTCAAATACGGGTTCTTCAGGTCGTGCCATGACTGCGCATCCTTGTAACGAGGTGAGCGCCAGAGCGGCGCTCACCAAAAATGATCGGCTGTAAGTTAATCGCATCTTGCGCCTTAAATTGAGTTAAGTCGCAAGGATAACGAGTCAGCCAATATTGTTCAATGGATGCCGCTTGAATAGTGCGTGGATTGATCTGCTCGGTGGTGGGCAAACGAGTGACTTAACGCCCCGTTTGCCCGTCAGGCTTCTTAATGATGTCAGCGATTCTAGCTGTAGACAATATCTCCCGCCTGGCCGACGGTGATGGTGCGTCCAACACTCGCCGTGTAAGTGCTCGATTTGACCGTGCTCACGTAAACGTATTCGCCTTTCACGGCACCCGAGGTCACGGTCATCAATAAATAACCGCGGCGAATCGTATCGGAATAATTCAAATCATCAATCAAACCCAGCCCCGCGCCTATCGCTGCGTTGCCAAGCTGTGGTACCAGCGCGCTACCATCAAGGGAGCTACCCAATCCGCCTAACCCTGCACTTTCAAAGCCCGGTGAGCTCACGGAGGTGCCCGCGAATTCAACGCCCACTTTTTCGCCTGCAAGTGTGGTGAGTATGGTGAACCAGCCATTATGCGAATCACCGGATAACACCACCAATTTTTTGTTAAGCGATTTTACGGTTTGCAAAAGTTGTTCGCGGTTCGCTGGATAGCCATCCCACGAATCGAGGTTGTAGGGCAGCCGTGGGTTTTTCGCGGGATCAAGCAGGGCCGTCTGGGTGGCGGTGAGCGCCGCAGTTCCGCCTACCGCACGGGTCGCTTTTGCACCCAAATACGCCTGCACGGCGGCACCACCTGCCGTCGGGTTAGCATTCGCTGGATTGAAATATTGCGCGACTGAAAATGGAATCCACATACGCGCCATGATGTCTTGATTGCCGAGGAATTGCCAGGTTGCGCGCGAGGCGGTGAGCTGGCTCGTGAGCCATGTTTGTTGAGTGGTACTGATCATGCGGCGCGAGGCGTCGGGCAGCACGCCCGCCGCGTTTGGCGTAATGCCCGCGATGTAACGCGTTACGCCGCCGTCTTTATCGCCGAAATTATCATATTGCTGATCGCGGCCCTCAATTCGCGTGTCGAGCATGTGCAGCGAGAACAGCGAGCCGAAGTCAAATGAGCGATATATTTTTAGCAGATTGGTGGTGTCGCTGCGGATCGGCATCCACTCGTGATACACACGTGCCGCGATATTTTTGCGTGTCGTCCAATCGCCTTGCGTGACCGCATTATGATTTTCTGCGCCATTCACATAAGCGTTATTCGCGAATTCATGATCATCCCAGATCGTGATCCACGGCATCTTTGCATGTAGCGCGCGGGTGCTGGGGTCTGAGCGATATTGTGCATAACGCGCACGATAATCGCTAAGGCTGACAATGTCGTTCGCGGGCACAGCGACACGAGCGAGTGCGACCGCGTCGGTATTGCCGAATTCATTCGTCGCCGCACCGTATTCGTAAATATAGTCGCCCACATGAACCGCGTATTGCGCGTCTGATTTTGCGGCGGCATCGTAGGCGTTAAAAAAGCCTTCGGAATAAAGCGAACATGAAAACACCGCGAATTTTAGCGATGCAACATTCGCGGCGGGCAAAGTACGGGTGCTGCCGACAATGGATGAGGAGCCGCGCGGTCCTTGAAAGCGGTAGAAATAATCAACGCCCGCGGTTAAGCCGGTTGCATCAACTTTTGCGGTAAAGCCGGTGCTCTCGCTGGCATCGATTTTTCCGCTGCTGACAATAGAATTGAAATTGGCGTCGGTGGCAATCTGCCATGTCAGCGGCACCGTCACGGCAGCGTCAGCGCCCGGAAACTTTGCGTAAGTCCACAAGATAATGCGATCTGTGAGTGGATCGCCGCTCGCCACGCCATACGTGAAATCGGGTGCTGCGGCAAATTGTTCGTCCGCTGAATCCGAACAGGCCGTGAGTGAGCCAGTAACGGCCACGGATGCGGCCACAGTTGCGGCCACAGTTGCGGCGACGGAGGTACTTTTGACAATGAAGTCGCGGCGTTTGTTATTAATTGAATCGTTACTTGCACCCTTGATCGAATCTGTCATCGTTATCTTCCCATAGAGATTTGAAAATCTCTATTTCAAACCAGGCACATGACAATTTGATGATACAAAAATCGGCTGAGGTAACCACTTAATGATGGTCGGCCAATGAAAGTAAAAAAACTTGCGCGGCCGGAACTTGCGTTGCCGCTAACCCGGTTATAACTTGGGAATTCGAATCCGGCTAATCATCAGTGAGCCCGATGCGGCAAACAGCAGCACCAGCGGATGAAGTTGCAGCCCGGCAATGGAGACCACGCCAAACCAGAGATTGCCCTGTAGCGCATCCAGATAGCCCGCCCACATAAGCATCGCCACCAGCATTACCGAGGTGGGAATAGGTGTGCCTTCAAAATATTTAACTTTATCTCCGCCCTCGGACAACGCCTCGGCAGTGACGTTGTAACGCGCCAGCCGGGATACGCCGCACGCCACAAAATACGCCAACACGATACGGTCATAAAAGCCTTGCATCCCGCAGCCGTAGGCGATGATGGCGGGTGCGACGCCGAACGAAATTACGTCTGCCAGCGAATCAAGCTCGCGACCCAGCGCCGACGATTTTTGACGCCAACGTGCCACACGCCCATCCACGATGTCGAATATCAGCGCCGCAAATACGAGACCGCACGCAATGTAAATATGCCGAACATGGCCAACCTCCAGAAACGTCATGGTCGAAAAAAGCGCACCCATGCCACATACCGCATTACCAAGCGTGAACCAGTCGGCCAGATGGAACTCGCGGATCATGGAAAACGGCTTTTTAGGCGGTGAGATTGTCTGCTTTGATATCGGCGTTTTTGTCATGGGTGATCAAGGCAAGATCGATGTGAGGTCAATGCAAAACGCGCAGATCCGCATTTGTAATATGCGCTGACGCAAGGTATCAACCATATTAGCGCATGGCTGTGAGGCTTCGTCGTTAGTTAGCCGATTTAAGGCAGCCGATTTAGGACGCCGCTTCTAGCTCACCGTTCAAGCGCCATCGCCGTTAGGAGATCAAAGCAGAGCGTTGACGTTAGTAAATGCTAGCATCGGCGGGCGTCAGCGAGCAATAATGTCTGTAGATGCCCGTGTATATTGGCTCTTCATATCGCATTTCTTGCCAAGCGCAAACCACTAAATTGCCATCGCGCTTCAGGCGGGAAAAAGTTGCGATAGCTGGGTCGGATGTGCGGCGTGGGCGTGGCGCAGGAGCCGCCGCGTAATACGAATTGGTTGCACATAAATTTGCCGTTGTATTCGCCGACGGCACCTGTTTCCGCTTGGTAACCGGGATAGCCTAAATACGCGCTGGCGGTCCATTCCCACACATCGCCAAATAATTGTTGCGGATATTCTGACGACGTTTGCTCGCGCATTGCTAGCGGATGCAGGGCGTGGCTATCGAGAAAATTGCCGCTGATCCCAACATGTTGTGTGGCCAAGGCGGCAGCATGTTCCCACTCGGCCTCGGTGGGCAGGCGGGCGCCTTTCCAGCGCGCGTACGCGTCAGCTTCAAAAAAACTGACATGACAAATGGGCGTGTGCACATCAATCTCGACCATGCCGTGCAGCGTAAATGTCATCCAGATTTTTGTCGTGCCGCTATCGGTCGTGTCGTTATTGGTCGTGCCGCTATTGCTCGTGTCGTTATCACGCAGTTCCCAATACAAAGGTGCGGTAATTTTCTGCTCGTTTAGCCAATCCCAGCCCAGCGATAACCACAGCTCGGGGCGCTGATAGCCGCCATCGGCAATGAACGCCGCAAAATCGCCGTGGGTGACTGGGTGTGACGCAATCTCAAAGGGCTCTAAAAAAACACGATGGCGCGGCGTTTCATTATCGAAACAGAAATCGCCTTGTGAATTTACATTCGTACGCGGCTTGCTTGCGCCGATTTCAACCAAGCCACCTTCATATTTATGCCAACGTGGCTGGCGCCCTTCGATTGCAGTAAGTGGCCAGCGTGTTTGATAGGCGGGCTTTAGCGGATTTTTGGAGAGCAGATGTTTCAGATCAGTGAGAATTAACTCCTGATGTTGCTCCTCGTGATTGCAGCCCAGCCACATGAGTTCGGCGAAGCTGTGATTCGTGTCGCCCAAAGCTTCAATCAGGTTGGCGATGCGCTTGGTAATGTCATGACGATAGTCGAACACCGTTGCTAAATCTGGACGCGAAATCAGGCCGCGTTCATGGCGCGGATGTTTGTCGCCAACGCCGTTGTAGTAGGAATTAAACAGGACCCTAAACGCTGGATGAAACGGCGCGAAATTCGGTTCGAATTTTTCGAGAATAAAAGTCTCAAAAAACCAGGTCGAATGCGCGAGATGCCATTTAATCGGACTCGCATCCGGCATCGATTGCAGATTGCAATCTTCGGCTTTCAGTGGCGCTGTCAGGCGTTCAGTCGCGTCCCGCACCGCCTTGAAACGTTCTTGCAGCGGCTTGAGCCCGGCGCTGAATTCGTGTTGCGACGTTTGTTGAAAAAAGTTTTGCGTGACCTGCTTTTCAATCGGACTCATGAGCGTTTCTCGCTGATCTCGTTGATTAACTTCGTTGATCTCTTTTGTTGACCTAATGAGCTTGCTGGCGCAGGTAACATCCTTAGAGCGGCTATTCGCTCGAAAATATTTTACGCATCGGCTCTTGATTCGGTTTCAGTGTTGCCATATTAGTGTGTGCGGTCATGCTTTTGGTTCAAGAAGTTTGTTTGCTATCGAGCATAGCGAGGCGCACTCAATTTCAGGTAAGAATAATTTGGCTCGTGCCAGACAAGCGTTGCCTAACCGGGATTTGAAATTGGCATCGCGCGAATACCTTTTTAATAGCGTCAGTAACGCAGCATCATCGCCCACTGCAAAATATCCTCCGTAATCTGGCCCCAACATGCCGACGTTGCCTGACATTTGCGAGGCCAGCACTGAGGTGCCCGATGTAAGCGCCTCGACTATGACATTTGCGCCACCCTCCATGATTGACGGATGAATAAGCAGATGCGCGCGCTTGATGGCGGCGCGCGTCAATCCATGGCTCATCTCGCCCGACCAGTGATAGTGCTTGCTGCGAGCAGAAAGCGTTCTGGCAATTTCGGCCAGCGATTCGTCCAGTGGCGCGCCGATGTGCAAGATGTGGATGTGGTCGCTGTCGTTTAGTTGCGCCGCTGCGCGAAAAATGGTGGAAGGATCTTTTTCATCGCGCAAATGTCCCACGACCACGCAATCCAGTTTAAATTTTGGTTTGAGGCACGGCTTAAGCGGTTTTGCCGATTGATAAACTACGTGCGTTTTCTTGCGATGCTCGATGGGTACAAAGTGGATGGCGTCTTCTTGTAATACGATGAGCGAATCTGCCAAACGCAAGGACTGGCGGGCTTCTTCCGAGGTTGCAAGATCGCGATATAAGTCGGTGCCGGTCAAAACCACAATCAAAGGCTTTGCCGGAAACGTTTTTCGAAACCTTGTGATCGAGGCGGCGCTGCGGCGGGCATGCAGCGCAATCAGTAAATCGCAGTTTTCACCCATCCACTCGCCTTGTACAATAACTCGAAAAGTTGCTGTCGAATTTGATCCTGTCGAATGCTGGGTGAGCAACGCCTGCCACCGGTGTGCCGTACGCCAATTGCCATTGTTGGCATCCGCCAGCGCGGGTGTAATGATGCGAATAAGCGGTGCAGAATTCACTGGGTGGGCATCTCGAAAAAAATGTTGGAAATAGCTTAGATACCAATGGGTTATGCAAATGCAGGTAGTCGAAAAAACTAATGATGTGGCGGCGCTTAAAAATCAGATTCGCGAGGCACTGATCTCGCAGCGCGGATACACGCACGCACTTTACCGCGAATTGCCCGAGTCATTTTGGGTGCCCGCCGAGGTGCCTTATCACGCGAATATAAATCCACCGTTGTGGGAGCTCGCGCATATCGCGTGGTTCCAGGAATATTTTGCCGTGCGGCTACCCAAGCGCACCCCGGAGATGTTGCGTCAGCGCAAATTGCCGCCGTCATGTTTTGTTGATGCGGACGCGCTTTTTGATTCGACGCATGTGGCACATCAAGCGCGCTGGACAAATATTTATCCTGCGCGGGATGTTTGTTTTGCGTTCATGCGTGAGTCACTGGCTTCCACGCTGAATGCACTCGATCAATGCAGCGCAGACGATATTCATTATTTTCAGCTGGTGGTGGCGCATGAAGACATGCATGCTGAGGCGCTGGCGATGACATTGCGCACGCTCAATTTGCCTTGGCCGGAGACGGCGCCGCGCCCTAAGCACCTTAGGCACCTTAAGCGCCTTAAACACGTTAAGCCCGTTAAGCACCTTAAGCACCTTAAGAAACCCACCGCGCCACTCGCTGTAAATGCCGTTGATATTGTGTTTGAGCCAGGCGATATTGTGCTGGGTGATCTCGGTCGACAAAATCCAAATCGCTACCGGTTTTGTAACGAGCTGCCGCCGCAGCGCGTCTCTGTGGCGTGGTTTGCGATCTCGCCGCAGCCGGTTTCAGAGGCGGAATTTGCTGTGTTTTTAGGCGAGCGAGGCATCAATCGGGATGCCAATCGAAGTGGCAACGAAAATTATGCGGCAATGCATATCAATTTTGCGCAAGCACAAGCGTATTGCGAATGGGCAAACCGGCGTTTGCCGACTGAAGCAGAGTGGGAGTTTGCAGCAACCCACTCCGATACATTTGCGGCCTCTGTCGGTCACGTCTGGGAGTGGACGGCATCTGCGTTTGCGCCATATCCTGGCTTTGTTCCTGGGGTGTATCAGGAGTACTCTGAGCCCTGGTTTTACACTCATCAAGTGCTAAGAGGTGGTTCGTTCATGACCCATCCACGCATAAAATATCCGCAATATCGAAATTTTTATACACCCGATCGCAGCGATATGTTCTGTGGTTTTCGTACATGCGCCAAATGAGTTTTCGTTACTTGAACCAAATTGTTGTACCGGGTTTGTTCGAGCGTGGCGAACTGGGATAAAATCCACCTCGGCGGGTCTCCACGCATTCAGCCTTTGTGAATCTGGTCAGGTCGGGAACGAAGCAGCCACAGCGAAGTAGTTGAAGTGCCGAGGGTCAGGCTCGCCACCTTTTTTAATACCTCTCCACGTGTAACGAGCTATAGCCGATGAGTCATCAAGTCCTTGCGCGTAAATGGCGACCACGCAACTTTGTTGATGTGGTTGGGCAGGAACACGTGGTGCGGGCGTTGGCGAATGCGCTCGATACGGGGCGTATTCATCACGCGTATTTGTTCACGGGTACGCGCGGGGTGGGTAAAACGACCTTAGCGCGGATTTTGGCAAAAGCGTTGAATTGTCTCGGCACTGACGGTAAAAGCGGTATGACCGCTACGCCTTGTGGGGTGTGCCAATCCTGTAAAGATATTGATGCGGGCCGCTTTATAGATTTGCTTGAGGTCGATGCGGCCACCAATACCAAAGTTGATGAGATGCGTGAGCTTTTGGAAACCGCGCAATATGCGCCCGTTTCCGGTCGCTACAAGGTTTATATCATTGATGAAGTTCACATGCTGTCGAAATCAGCTTTCAACGCGATGCTGAAAACACTGGAAGAGCCACCGGCCCATGTGGAATTTATTTTGGCGACGACAGATCCGCAAAAATTGCCGATTACGGTATTGTCACGCTGCCTGCAATTCAATCTGAAAAATTTATCGCCAACGCTGCTTGCTGGCCACCTCGCGCATATTTTGCAAACCGAAAAAATTCCTTTTGAACAGCCCGCGCTGGAGATGATTGGTCGCGCCGGAGAGGGCAGCGCGCGGGATGCACTGTCGCTGTTAGATCAGGCTATTGCTTATGGAGCGGGTGAGGTGAAAACCGATCAAGTTGCCACCATGCTAGGGGTGCTGGATCAAACCTATTTGTTCTCAATGTTGAGCTGTTTGGCGAACGTAGATGCCAAGGGTTTACTTGCTGAAATTAGCAGTTTGGGTGAGCGCAATGTGTCTTTTGAGTTAACGCTAAAGGATTTAGCCAGCTTACTCGCGCGCGTGGCGCTGGTGCAAAGCGCAGGTGCCGACGCAGTCGAAGGCCCTGATGCCGCCAGGATCGCGGGTGTGGCCGCTCAACTTTCGGCCGATGATGTGCAACTTTTTTATCAGATTGCGTTATTGGGTCGTCGTGATTTAGCGCTGGCGCCAGACGAGCGATCTGGTTTTACGATGACGTTGTTGCGCATGCTCGCATTCAAGCGCGGTGAGGTGGGTAATAAGGGTAGCGACATAGGCGCGCAGATGCCGCCTGTCACAGGCACTTACAAAACGCCCAGTTCGAACGCGCCGCAGACAAGGGCCCCTGAATCCACATCCGCTGAACTCACGCCCTCGAAAGCCGCGCTAGATAAGGCGTTTCAGGCATTGCCTTGTGAGACGCCCGCCAGTACTGGGGTTTCAGCCAGTGGCCTGGTCGAGTTTGATGGCGATTGGCCCGCCTTTGTGTTGCGCCAAAATTTTACGGGCATCGCCAGCATGTTGGCCAAGCAGGTTGAATTTCGGTCGTTTGCGGGCGGTGTACTTGAGCTGGGTTTGGCAGACGCGCACAAACATTTGGCTGATAAGGCCTATCAGGAAAAACTAAAGGCGGCACTGATTCCACAACTGGGCGAGAATTTGCGTCTGGCCATTAAAATCGGTGCGGCTGCCGGTATTGCCAGTGGAGAAAATGTCAGCAATAGTGTGGCTTCGCAGCAGGATCGCGCTCGTAATCTTGAGCACACTGCCGCCGAGGCGGCCATTGAGCAAGATCCATTCATTAAAAATCTGAAACAGGATTTTGGCGCTGAGATCAATCGAGCATCGATTCGTCCATCCAGTCCTAGTGCCAGTATTACAGCCAACTAACGATTCACCTTACAATTTATTGGAGACAATATGATTCCCAAAGGCGGCTTGGGTGGGCTCATGAAGCAAGCCCAGCAAATGCAGGAAAATATGAAAAAAGCGCAGGAACAACTGGCCTTGATCGAGGTTCAGGGGCAGTCTGGCAGTGGGATGGTGAAGGTGACCATGACTTGTCGCAATGATGTGAAGCGCGTATCCATTGACGCGAGTGTGATGGATGACAAAGAGATGCTTGAAGATTTAATTGCGGCTGCCATGAACGATGCGGTTCGGCAAGCTGAGTCTGCATCCAGTGAAAAAATGTCTGGATTCACCGCGGGCATGCAGTTGCCTGCAGGATTCAAGATGCCGTTTTAATGCAATTGCTTTTTGCTTCAACTTACGTCGTCACGAGTTGTTGAACATTCATGCTTATGCGCTTGGCGAGCCCTACACCACGGCCCAAAATTTAGGCATTACGAATGCGTCCACCCTCAAGTCTAGAAGCTCTGATTCAAGCCCTTCGCTGCCTGCCCGGCGTCGGCCCAAAATCAGCGCAGCGTATGGCGTATCACCTGCTGCAGCGTGATCAGGCTGGCGCTCTAAGCCTCGCTGATGCGATGCAAAGTGCGGTTGAGCGCGTACGCCACTGTGGTATGTGCAATACGTTTACTGAGCGCGAGATTTGCGAAATATGCGAATCAATCAAGCGTGATAAGTCGCTGCTATGTGTAGTGGAAATGCCGGGTGATCTATTGATGATGGAGCAAACCCAAACCTATCGCGGACTTTACTTTGTATTGATGGGTCGTCTCTCGCCGCTGGACGGTATCGGGCCAAAAGAAATTAACCTTGAACGGTTGTTCAAACGTGCAGCTGACGGGCTGGTAAAAGAAGTGATTTTGGCGACCAATTTTACGGTTGAAGGCGAAGCTACGGCGCATTATGTGAGCGAAATGCTTGGTGAGCAGGGCGTTAAAGTATCGCGCATCGCGCGCGGCTTGCCCGTCGGCGGTGAGCTTGAATATGTTGATAGCGGCACACTGGCACAAGCCTTGATAGAGCGCCGCGTTGTATAGCGTGTTGTTAGCGTTTAGCTTTGATGTGATGCGGCGTGACGCGCTACAGTGCTTGTTTTGCATGCATTGCGTCTGAAACCAAGTCCATCGCATGTCTGGCAATCCATTTGATAAATCGCCATAGCTTTGGCAGCAGCCATATGGTGAGCATTACGAACAAAATCAGTATCCATAAAAACGCTAGTGGATGTGTAAATGCAAGCCATAAACCGCCCAAAACGGCCGTATCTTCCGTTATTGAGGCAATCCAATTGCTGACGGGTTCTGGAGAAGTATTAATGGCGGCGCGGCTTCCCGCTTTCATAAAATGAGTGCCGGCCGTAATCGTTCCGCCCAGCAAGCCTGCTACCACTGCCCAAGCTGCTCCATCATCCGCGCCGATAACACCCGCTGCCAATAAAGCGCCAGCCGGAATTCGAATAAAAGTATGAATAGCATCCCATATTGAATCAACCGCCGGAACTTTATCCGCAAAAAATTCGACAAGTACAAGAAATCCTACTGTGCCAATGACCAATGGGTGCGCAAGTACCTGCATGGATGTGGGCAATTGCCAATTGAACCAATGAAAATGTCCCGCCAAGCCCAGTAGAAATAACACCACGTATAAACGAAGTCCACTGGCCCAAGCCAGCGCTGCTGCAATGGCGATGGTAGTTAGCTGATCCAATAAAATCTCCTCATCAATAACGGGTATGTTTTTAAGTCTGGCGCCGAACGCCGCTAGATAATAAGGCAGTTCATAAACATCATGCGCATAAGAAAAAGTCGAATGAGTCTTGACGCTTTTAGGCAGGTATGTGTACAATAGCCTTCTTCTGCAATTCGAATAAGTTTCAAGGTTCAGGTGTACGAATCATCGGACGCGGGGTGGAGCAGTCTGGCAGCTCGTCGGGCTCATAACCCGAAGGTCGCAGGTTCAAATCCTGCCCCCGCAACCAACTCGAATTTGCAACGCTCTTTAAAAACACGGACAACTGATTGAGGTGGGTACTGAGTATGAGGGTGCCGCTTTTTAACGGTCATTGATGAGTAAGGCGCGAGCCTAGGCTGGTTGATGAAGTGGGTTAAGAAGATGGTTTGAGCTCGAAATATAT
>JANYGV010000003.1 GCA_025359285.1 Burkholderiales bacterium | reverse complement strand
GGCAGCGATGGCAGCGGTGCGCGCACGTGTTGCTCAAGCATGGTTTGCGCGCTGTCGGCTTTGTACGGGGGGCTGCCAGTCAATAGTTCAAAGAACATGGCGCCGAGTGAATAAATATCGGCGCGATGATCAATGTGCTGGCCAGTTGCCTGCTCGGGTGCGATATAAACCGGCGTACCGAAAACTTCACCATGCGCTGTTTTGTAATTTCTCTCTTGCGAGTGCTTGGCGATGCCAAAGTCGGCGAGCGCGAGTGAGCCATCCTCGCGCAGCATGATGTTATCCGGCTTCATATCGCGATGTACAACACCGATGTGGTGAACCGCATCAAGTGCTGAGGCCACCTGAATCAAAATCGCCACCGCGGTGTCGGGTGTCAGGCGATCATAGGTCTTCTCATGCTGTTTCATCAGGTGGCGCAGGTCGCCTTTGGGAAAATATTCCATCGCAATATAGGCGTAGGTTTCAGAGAACCCTTGGTGAAAAATTTTCGCAACATTGGGATGCGAGATTTGGGATACCAACGCATATTCGTCGACAAAGCGCTGCAAGACGTGGCCATCATCGCCTTTGGCGATACGCGCCAGCTTCAGTACATGCCGTTCGCCAGAATCCGCGCGCTCCGCTAGAAACACTTGCGACATGCCGCCTTCGCCAATTTTTTTGATTAGCCGATAGCCATCAAGTTCGTTTGCCGATACGGTGGGTAGGGTAGATGCGGTAGCGGTCGTAGCAATGGTGCCGGTCGCGGGTCTGCTGATATCCAGGGCAGCCGGACTGTGACGCGGCGGCAAGGTTGTAATGCCCTGATTACGAGCCGCCTGCGGGCCTCTGTTGCGTGCCATGCGTCCCACACGAGTCAGGCGCGCATTCACTGAATTCATCAATTCGATGCGTTTAACCGGTTTGGCCAGAAAATCATCGGCGCCCAGCTCCATCCCGCGACGGAACACCGATACATCGCTGTGCTGGCTGAGCAAGATGATAGGAATAAACGCCGTTGCCGGGTTGGCGCGAATCGCCTCCAATAACTCGAATCCATCGAGCCTTGGCATCGAGATATCGGTAATGATCAGATCGGGTGGGCTCAGCAACACCTGCGCTAGTGCGGCTTCACCGTCTTCGACCACGCTTACGATGAAATTCGCTGCCGCTAAATGCATGTGCACAATTTCCCGTATGACGCTATCGTCATCGGCAACAAGAATATTGACACCGGCGGCTGGAACGGACATGGCTTAGACCTCGAACCCCTAGACTTAGTAATTACTGGTACGCATCGTGCTAAACGATTCTACAAGAACGAGGTCTCACTACCAACTTCGCTCATCGCTTATATCGTCATTTGCCAGAAAAATGTAAGGCTTTGCCACCCGAATACTCGGTAACGAACGCGTTATTGCTTCTAGTTAACCACGGTCTGTCGATATTAGTGGTCTCACTACCGTTGGGCGGCTGGCGCAAGACGCAATAATGCAAAGTGTTATTATTCAATATGTTGTAGCTAGAATATGATAAAAATTATGAACATTTGTAGTCCGATTTCTAACTGCAGCATCTTCCTGAGCCAGCGCCTTGCTTGTGCGTTGGCGTGCGCGGTGTTGGCTTGCGCATGGTGTACGGTCGCTGCGGCAAACATTTATTCGTTTACAGACGAAAAAGGTGTTGTACATTTTTCAAATCTACCCCACCTTGACCGGCGCTATCGGATGGTTTATCGAATCCCGACTTCCGGCGAGATGCGTCCCAATGCGTGGTCTGCCAGCGGCCCTGTGACCATCGACATTGGTAAATATGTGCCCATTATCGCCAACGCCGCCAAGCTAAACGGCCTTGATCCCAAGCTCATCCACGCTGTAATTAGGGCGGAATCCGGATACAACGCGCGCGCTATGTCACCCAAGGGCGCGGTGGGCCTGATGCAGCTGATTCCTGCCACCGCGCAACGTTATGGGGTGACCAATATCAATGACCCGAGCGAAAATATTAACGGTGGCACGCGTTATCTGCGCGATTTGCTCACCATGTTCAATGGCAATGTCGAGCTGGCGCTAGCAGGCTATAACGCTGGCGAGAATGCCGTGATTCGGGCCGGGAATCGCATCCCGAATTATCCTGAAACGATGGCGTATGTGCCTAAGGTTATGAACTTCTATCGAACGGTTGATTTATCGCGCTTTTAGTCGATCGCCGATGGCCCTTCACGATTCACGGTGTGGCGTAAAACTAAGTCCCTCTGCCGCGTAATCAAATTAATTTGATCAAACCCCAGCATTAGCGGGTGTAGCAAGCAATGAATGCTTGTAAACGCACGCTAATGCTGGGGTTTGATATCTGAACCAAACGAAATCTACCGCTCGCCTGCGGGCTCGTTAATACTCATTAACGCTACTTAACGCAATTTAATGCAAGCCACCTGGCGGCGCAGGATGACTTTGATTAAAGTCGAGCTCGCTTGACCAATCAAGCCAGTTAATTCCGCAACATTAGCGTCCTATCAAGTGCCATTTCCCTCAAGTTGTCTACAGGTTATTGCATATTTGCTTGATAGCAAAGATTGTATTGTCGAGCCGTCGATGCTCCTTTACACTCGGTTGTTATACGAAAAATACGAGTGCTCTAGGAACTTGCTAGACAGAGCTCGAGCGAATTAAAAATATAAACCAGACTAATTTTTAGGAGAATAATATGTCTGCAGTTCTTGGAGGTAAAAATATTGAGGGCGCGCCGTCAGGCGGCGGGCTTCTAGCGTTTCTGGATAAAGAGCGAACGATTGCCAGCCCCGGGTTCAATCGCTGGCTGGTTCCACCGGCCGCCCTCGCGATTCATCTGTGCATTGGCATGGCCTACGGTTTTTCAGTATTTTGGCTGCCGCTATCAAAGGCATTAACCGGGCCAGGCATCACCGCTTGCGCCAAAGGCGTGTTGATCTTCGGGCTCGCGTTACCGAGCCTCGCCGAATTCACCGCCACCGACTGCAACTGGAACATCTCAAGCCTCAACGTCATGTACACACTGTTTTTCGTGTTCCTGGGCTGCTCGGCCGCCATCTGGGGCGGCTGGTTGGAACGTGCGGGCCCACGCAAAGCTGGTGTTGTCAGTGCATTATGTTGGTGCGGCGGCATGCTGGTTTCAGCGTTTGGTGTTTACTCGCACCAACTGTGGATGATGATTCTCGGCTCGGGGGTGATTGGCGGCATTGGGCTGGGACTAGGCTACATCTCGCCGGTATCAACATTGATCAAATGGTTCCCTGACCGTCGCGGCATGGCGACGGGCATGGCCATCATGGGCTTCGGCGGCGGCGCCATGATTGGCTCACCGTTTGCGGTGGAGCTAATGAAAAACTTCTCGACCGCGACCGACGTGGGTGTGACCGCCACTTTCGTGGTGATGGCGCTGGTTTATTTTGTATTCATGATGGCCGGCGCATTCAGCTACCGCGTCCCCGCGACCGGCTGGAAGCCCGAAGGCTGGACCGCGCCCGCAGCGCAGGTCAGTAACACCATGATTACGCAGCGTCACGTGCATGTTAAAAAAGTATGGGGCATTCCACAATTCTGGCTGATCTGGATGGTGCTGTGCATGAACGTCAGCGCGGGTATCGGCGTGATCGGCATGGCCAGCCCGATGCTGCAAGAAGTGTTTGGCGGCAGCTTGATCGGGGTGGGCAAAAAATTTGTAGAGTTGGACAAGGGCCAGCTGACCGCGATTGCCGGTGTCGCGGCAGGTTTCACCGCATTACTCAGCTTATTCAACATTGGCGGGCGTTTTTTCTGGGCGAGCCTGTCCGATAAATTTGGCCGCAAGATGACCTATGTGATCTTCTTTGTTTTGGGCGGACTCTTGTACGCGAGCGTTCCCGCCAGCGCGGGCGCGGGCAACAAAGCGCTGTTTGTCGGCGCAATCTGCATCATCTTATCCATGTACGGCGGTGGCTTTGCGACCGTGCCCGCCTACCTTGCGGATTTGTTTGGCACGCAAATGGTGGGTGCCATTCATGGCCGTTTACTGACGGCGTGGGCGACGGCAGGTGTACTGGGCCCGCTGGTCGTGAATGGCATGCGCGATTATCAAATCGGCCTGGGCATTCCGCGTGAGCAGGTTTATAACCAGACGATGTACATCTTGGTCGGCATGCTGGTAGTGGGGCTGATTTGTAATTTGTTGGTACGTCCGGTCGCCGATAAATGGTTCATGACCCCAGCAGAGCTGGCGGAGGAAAAGCGCTTGGCGCATGACAAGGCGGCAGCGTCCGAGGTCGGTGCCGGGCCGGGAGCGGGTGGCACCACACCTGCTATTTTGGTCGCCCTCGCTTGGGCCGCGGTGGGTATTCCCATTGGGTGGGGCGTATACCGCACCCTGCAAAGCGTATCCAAATTCTTTAATTGA
>JANYGV010000368.1 GCA_025359285.1 Burkholderiales bacterium | reverse complement strand
GCTTGATTGAGATCGCGACCAAAAAAATGACGCAAATCACCAGTGACCGCTACGTTGCGCGTGATGCCGCCTTCAGCCCCGATGGTAAGTGGCTATATTTTTTATCGAATCGCAATTTGCAATCGGTCGTGACAAGTCCATGGGGACAGCGCAGCCCGGAGCCGTTTTTTGATCGGCAAACCAAAATTTATGCGTTAGCGCTTGATCCTGCCGCGCGCTGGCCATTTTTGCCCAAAGACGAATTGCAAAAACCTGAGCCCGAAAAAAAGCCTGACCCGAAACCAGACACTAAGCCGGACACAAGGCCAGACCCAAAGCCTGCACCCAATATGATGCCCATGGTGCCCGCGCCATCAAAGCCCGCGCCCAGCCCAACGCCCCCAACCAAACCAGCAGAGCCGTCTGGCGCAACGATTGGCAACAGCAGCAGCAACAACCCCCTCGATTCCAGGGCGGATTTGAGTGCGAGCACCAAGCCAGACGTATCACCAAAAATAACACCACTGGTGTTGGCGGGATTATCGGGTCGTCTTTATGAAGTGCCGATCCCGGCAGGCAATTATTCAGAGCTGGCGACTGACGGCAAGCGGCTTTACTTTGCCGTCACCGAAGCCACTGTGGAGCGGAAAATATCGCTGCGCTCGGTTGCGATTGAATCGGCTGGCTTAATGCCGGCAGTAGTGGATGTTTTCTTTGATGAAATTCGACAATATGAATTAACCCGCGACGGCAAGAAAATTTTTATTCGTCGTCAGAACGATTTATTTGTCTTTGATGCAGGCAAGAGCGCGCCGCCACCGCCAGAACAGGCAAAGTTTGCCGTCAACTTGCGCGACTGGACATATTCGCTTGATCCGCGTGAAGAATGGAAGCAAATGTTTGTTGATGCATGGCGCATGCATCGCGATTACTTTTACGACAAAAATATGCACGGCGTGGATTGGCAAAAAGCCCGCGCCAAATATGAGCCTTTAATGGCGCGCGCAACAGATCGCGCCGAAGTCAACGATGTCATTTCGCAATTGACCTCAGAATTATCCGCACTGCACAGTCAGGTGTTTACGCCGGATCTGCGGCGTGGGGCAGATGCGATTGATGTCGGCAGTTTGGCAGCAAATGTGGAGAAAACGCCGCTTGGTTTTCGCGTCACCAAAATATTTGGCGGCGATCCTGAATTATTGGAAGAGCGTAGCCCACTGGCGCGCCCGGAAGTGAATGTACAAGTAGGCGAGTCGATTACAGCGGTAAATGGGGTGGCGGCGACCGCGCCGAGTTTGGGTGAATTGTTGCGCAATCAAAATGGCCATCAGGTTTTATTGGCGATTCAAAATGCGGCCGGAAAATCGCGCGACGTGATCGTTACGCCGATTGATCCGCGTCGTGATCGCGAACTGCGATACCTCACCTGGGAGCGCGAGCGCAGTGAAAGTGTGAACCGCGCGGGCAGCAATCGAATCGGCTATGTGCATCTGCAGGCGATGGGTCCCGCCGACATTGCGCGCTGGGCGCGCGAATTCTATCCGGTGTATCAGCGCGAAGGGTTGATTCTCGACCTACGTTATAACCGGGGCGGCAGTATCGATAGCTGGATTATCGAGAAGCTGCAGCGACGCGCGTGGCATTTCTGGCAGACGCGAAATTCCGACCAAGTGGTCAGCAATCAGCAGCTCGCTTTTCGCGGCCACGTGGTCGCGCTGATTGACGCTGACACCTACTCGGACGGCGAAACCATGGCCCAGGGGCTACGGCGACTCGGCATAGCTCCCCTGATCGGCACGACGACCGCAGGTGCAGGCGTTTGGCTGTCTGATCAAAACCGCTTGGTTGACAATGGCCTCGCGCGCGCCGGTGAGTTGGGCTCGTTCGTGGACGACGGCAAAAAGCGCGAATGGATCACCGAGAGCGTGGGTGTCTCACCAGATATTACGGTGGATAACCTGCCGTTTGCAACGTACAACGGCAGCGACCAACAACTTGAAACCGCGATCAGTTATTTGCTAGACAAGATGGCGAAGGAGCCCATGAAAAAACCGTCGGCGCCTGCTTTTCCGGTGATGGTGAGGTGATCGGCATGCGAAATAATCTAACGCGTATTTTTGTGGGCGTTTTTGGGCGTGCGCCAACAAATAAATGGGTAATAGAATCCTGAAAACGAGCAAATATATTCCTGCCATTAAGATGGATTCAGTTTTGCTCAGTTGCCGACATCTGCTCACGTTGTTTCTGGCGCTTGCATGTTCGCTAGTCGCTTCTGCCACTCTGCCACTCTGCCACTCTGCCACTCTGTTAATATAGGCTCGCCGTTTTCGGCATATGGATCAAAAATTCCGGTCATACCGAACGTAGCATTACCTGACATCTCCAGACCGTGTGGGTAGGATAAACGGGCGTACAGTTTGTGGGCCGCTGATCTCTTTTTCACCGACGCTCGACGCCACAACCGCCAGAGTGTCAGGTGTCATCATGGTGCGTGTCGCGACAGAACCGCGCACGCCGGAGACCGCACCCAATCGCGTCGAACTGAGCTACACGCCAATAAAAACGGTAACGGTCGTTAGCTCCCGATTCAGGTTGTGGACTGGGCTTAAGGTGGCAGTAAATTCTTCAGGCAGCTTGACGAAATGCGCGCGCCTGCGGGCACACGCACGCCGCAAACTTGATTTGAAAATACTTCCACACCTGTTGCGTTAACCAGTGTTAATCCGGTTGCTTCCGTGCGGTTTGTATTTACGGATGTGGGTGCGCCGTATATGCCAGTCTCGCAAAAGGCCAACATCAGCGTGTTGGGTGGCTCGGGTTTGATATTATCTTCGACGCTCACTCGGCTCAATTTTTAAGCGAAGTTTGCCGCATTGCGATGTGGGTTGGGATGGCGTAAAAGCAATTCTTTGGGCCGTTTGTCGGCCCCACAAACATTTTTAAGAAGCAACCACATCCGTCTCCGCCGCTTTAGGTTTCACAAACAAGCGCGCGGCGATAATGCC
>JANYGV010000004.1 GCA_025359285.1 Burkholderiales bacterium | reverse complement strand
CGTTCGCCCAAAGGCGATTCGCCGTTTTTCGTGATCGAGGCAGACGAATATGACACCGCGTTTTTTGATAAGCGCTCCAAGTTTGTTCACTATTCACCGCGCACTGCCGTACTCAACAATCTGGAATACGACCACGCCGATATTTTTCCGAATGTGGACGCAATTCAAACGCAGTTTCATCATTTGGTGCGCACGATTCCGGCGAATGGTTTGATCGTCAGCAATGGAAGCGACAAAAATCTCGACGCCACGATCGCCAAAGGCTGCTGGACGCCGATTGAAAAATTCGGGCCGGGCCATCAGTGGGATTTCAAGCGCGGCAGTGAAGAAGGCCAATTTGATGTGTTGCTCAATGGCGAAAAAAAAGGCGAAGTCGCCTGGGGCCAAATCGGCTCGCACAACAACATGAATGCACTCGCGGCGGTTGCGGCAGCGCGGCATGCGGGCGTGCCGACAAAAATTGCGATTGAGGCGCTCAATCAATTTGAAGGGGTGGCGCGGCGTATGGAGGTGCGCGGCGTGGTGAATGAGGTGACCGTCTATGACGACTTCGCACATCATCCGACGGCGATTCAAACCACCGTAGCCGGTCTACGCAAAAAAGTTGGCAGTGCACGCATCATCGCGGTGCTGGAACCACGCTCGAACACCATGAAACTCGGCACCATGAATTCAGCGCTGCCCGGTTCACTTAACACCGCGGATATCGTGTTTGTATACGCGAATAATTTAGGCTGGGATGTGGCAAAAACGTTCGAATTCAGCAGCACAAATGCGGGCACCAAAACCGGCATCTTTAACGACCTGAATGCGATGGTCAACACGATTTCTGAAATGGCGAAATCGGGCGACCATATTTTGGTCATGAGCAACGGCGGATTTGGCGGCGTGCATGAAAAAATATTGCAGGCGCTAGCGGCAAGCGGATTGAACCCGTGAAATCATCAGGTCCCATACCGGACATACGGAGTGGAAGAAAACGCAGAGGCTTGCAGGAAGACGGCAGCGCAATGTTGCAGCGCAGCGTGCTTTTTGTATTAAAAGTCCGTAGTCTGCGTTTCAATTAAGCGAAGTGTGCGGTGTGTGAGGTCGGTTGGTTATGCATGTTGTGTGCGGCATAGCGGCCCTGGTGGCGATTTAAGCGTTGCTTGTTACCTCGTAATTCTGTTAGCCCAACACTTGCGCCAGTTAGTCTTGCGAATGCGAGGAGGAGAACGCGGCCGTCGGCACCTTGCCAGATGACCCAGTCAGACAGCGCGGCGGGTGTGGACGTGAGTGCCACAGTCGCCGCGCAATCTGATGTGAGCCGCAAATGTTTTTATCGGTCTCGACTATCTGAAAATCTCAATTCGTTTTGCAGCAGGCGTCATTCGCTTGCGGCTCTTACGTTGCCCGGCTAGTGCGCGCATTCAATAATGCAGCCACGCTAACACGTCAATCACCGCCCACTTTTCAAGTCCCTATGCCTAAGATTGTTTACGCGCACGGCTTTAAAAGCGCATCGCGTTCGCGCAAGGCCTCTCAGCTGCGCGATTATCTTTTGGCGCATAACGCCGATATTGATTTTTCAGCACCCGATCTCAGTTTCGAGCCCGATATTGCCATCACGCAGCTAATGCAATGCTGCGCAAATATTCCGGCCGACGACCTGACGCTGGTGGGCAGTTCGCTCGGCGGTTTTTATGTGTTGGTCATTGCCGAGAGGCTAGGCTGTCGCGCCGTACTGCTCAACCCGTCGATTCGCCCGTTCGACACGCTCGCGCAATACTTGGGCTTGCAAACCAATTTATATACCGGTGAAGTTTTTGAATTCACCACCAAACATATAAAGACGCTGCGTGATTTATTGGTGACGCAGATTACGCATCCGCAGCGATATTTATTGATCGTTGAAACCGGCGATGAAGTGCTCGAGTATCGCGCGGCGGTGGAGTGCTATGCGGGCGCTGCCCAAATTGTCATCGCGGGCGGCAACCATGAATTGACTTCATTTCCTGCGCATATTCCCGCTCTACTTACATTTGCGCAAGGCGGATTCAGCACGACGCGAGGGCGAATATAAGAATATGAAACCCGTTCATTGGCGAACATTTCGATAACTTTTTGCCTCGAACGCCGCGCCAGATGGCGTTCTACCAAACTCTCGGCGCAACTTAAAATTTACATACTCAAAAAATTCTTTAACCATGAGAGCCGCATGATAAAGCCTCAAAAACTTGATTTTCAATATCCTTCCACCGACCCATCGCTACGCTTATCAAATCCGCCCACCAACGCACCGGCTTTTGATCGAATCAGCGCGCCGGCATGCCCCACACTTTCGTCCCACTCTCCCAGCCATTCAACATCGTGACCACGCGCCTTCAAATCATTGAAAACGCCGTCATCAAACCGGCGTTCGATTTTGAGCGAATCTGATGGCGTGCCCCAAGTGCGGCCGAGCAACCAGCGTGGCGCATCGATAGCCGCCTGCGGGCTCATGCCGAAATGAGCGATACGGGTGAACACTGCACATTGGGTTTGCGGCTGACCATCTCCACCCATCGTGCCATAGGGCATCACACGGCCATCGTTAAACAGCATCATCGCCGGGTTCAAGGTATGGAACGGTTTCTTGCCCGGCCTTAACGCCAGTAACGCGGTGGGATCAAGGGAAAAACTGGCTCCACGATTTTGCCAATTAATGCCGCTCTCCGCCAGCACCACGCCCGATCCAAACTCGTGATAAATAGATTGTATGAACGATACCGCCCGGCCTTCGCCATCAATGACGCCCATCCATATGGTATCGGCAGGTTTCAGATTTTTACCCCACGGGCCTGCTTTTTGAAGGCTGATGTTAGCCGCCAGTGCAGCCACAATATCGTCGTCCAGTAACGATTGTGGATGCACCTTCATATGCGCGGGATCGGTCACATGCTTATCGCGAATACTGAACGCTTGCTTGGTCGCCTCGGCACAACGATGAACATAATCCGCGCCCACCGGATCGAGATTTTTCAGACCCAATTTATCGAGAATGGCCAGAATGAGCAGCGACACCACGCCCTGTGTCGGCGGCATCATATTGTAAAGAGTGCCGAGCGAATGCGGGCGACTGAGGGGTTCACGAAACAACGCTTCATATTGGCGCAAATCATCGAATGAAAGGAGTCCGCCAATTTTGGCAAAATCGCGCGCGATGCTGTCAGCGATATCACCAGTATAAAAATCGGCGAGCCCTTTTTTGGCCAGATGCTCAAGCGTGGTCGCGAGGCGCGACATTTTGAATTTGCTGCCCGCCGCAGGCGCGTCACCTGCCACTAAAAAAGACTCTGCAAAGCCGGGCTGCGGGGTAAGCTCGCCCGTTTTGGCGCGGGTGCTGGCATATTGGCTATTGGTCACCGAAATGCCATCGCGCGCATGGCGAATAGCGTTTTCCAAAATCGCGGAAAGGGGCAATTTGCCACCCCACTGCTTTGAAATCATCAGCGCGCTTTCCCAGCCGGATACGGTGCCCGCGACCGTGTTCGCGGCAAGTGGCCCACGCACCGGAATTGAATCGTGGCCGGTGCTCTTATAGAAATCTGTGCTGGCGCGGGCCACCGCGGCACCGCAGGCATCAATTGCCAATGGCACTTTGCCCGGTTGGTGAATTAACCAAAATGCGTCTCCGCCGATTCCCGTCATATGAGGATAAACCGCCGCGATGGTGGCTGCCGCACCGACCATTGCCTCAATCGCGTTTGCGCCTTCCTGCAGCAAATGCGAAGCCGTTTTTGCGGCTTCATGGTGTGATGCAACTGCGATGCCGCCCTTGTAGATCCGATCCATATTTTTTCCCTAATTTCTGTCTATGATTATGCGACCTGGGTTATGCCAAACACGACAGGTATAATTTTGGCTCTTGTTATTACCAATATCTCCGCCAAAATATGAATGTTTTTTACGAAGAAGACGGCGGTTTCAAAGTTGCGCACGTGATGTCGGACATCGTGACCTCGCTGCAGGTCGAGTCAGTCAGCGGCAAGCGTAGCAAAATAAAATCGAATCAGGTGCTGCTCAAGTTTGAGTCGGTGCTGGGCGAATTCATGCCCGCCGCCGAAAAACTGGCGGCCGATATTGACGCTGATTTCTTGTGGGAAGTGTGCGGCACCAGCGAATTTGGCTGCGAGCAATTGGCGCTTGATTATTTTGGTCACGCGCCCTCGCCCATTGAGGCGGCGGCGGCGGCGATCAAGCTGCATGCGGCACCCATGTATTTTTATAAACGCGGCAAGGGCCGCTACCAAGCGGCACCCGCAGACAATCTCAAGGCCGCGTTAGCCAGTATTGAGCGAAAAAAGCGCGAGGCCGAACAAATGGCGGCGTGGGTAACGCAATTAAAATCAGGCGAGATGCCCGAAGAAATGCGACCCCATTTGAGCATGCTCTTGTACAAACCAGATCGCAATACCCTGCTGGTAAAAGCGGCCGAAGCGGCAGTCGCTGAAACACAAATGCCGCTGCCGAAATTATTATTTAATGCAGGCGCGTGGACGGATAAAGCCAACGCACCCCATGACTATCATTTAGGTAAGTTTCTAGCCGATTATTTTCCACGCGGCGTGGATTATCAAGGCGCGATTGACGCTAGCGCACCGGACCATTTGCCGCTGGCGAACGTGACGGCGTTTAGTATCGATGATGCGACGACCACCGAAATCGATGATGCTTTTTCGATTTGTCACGAGCCGGATGGCGGCGTTGAGATCGGTATTCATATTGCTGCCCCTGCGCTTTTCTTTGAGCGTGACAGTGCGCTTGAAAAGCTGGCCGCAAACCGGCTATCGACGGTCTATTTCCCCGGCCAAAAAATCACCATGCTGCCCACGGCTGCGGTGGAGCTTGCCACGCTCGCGGAAGGTCGGACGTGCCCGGCAATTTCGTTTTACGCGCGTTTTGCGTCAGATTCATTCGATCTGGTTTCGACGCGCTCCGCGATCGAGCAGGTGGTGATTCAGCGTAATTTGCGGATTGATGCGCTGGAAAAATATTTCCACGACGAATCGGCAGCCGCGGGTGTTGTAGACGGTGAATATGGCGAAGAACTAATTTTGCTGCACAAACTCGCCAAAAAACTGGGCCTGCGTCGCGGCAAAAATGAGGCAGAGCAGGACAAGCTGGATTTCAATTTTGAGGTGAGCGCAGGGCGGGTGTCGATCACTCCCCGCAAGCGGGGAAGCCCGATTGACACCGTGGTGTCTGAATTCATGATTTTTGCGAATAGCGAATGGGGCAAATTATTAGCCGATAACAATGTCGCCGCAATCTATCGCGCGCAACAAAATCAGAAAACCCGCATGACCACGGAAGTGCTACCGCACGAAGGATTAGGCGTCGCTCAATACGCGTGGTCATCTTCACCGCTGCGCCGCTATGTGGACCTGGTCAATCAACGCCAGCTAATTGCACTGCTGCGGTCTGAGCCGCCGCCGTTTGCCAAACGCGCGCCGGAGCTTAACGAGATCGTGCGGAAATTCGACGTCACCTACGACGCCTATGCCGAGTTTCAGCGCGAGCTGGAACGCTATTGGTGTTTTCGCTTTCTCGAGCAGGAAGGCATTCGCGAATTTGATGGCACCCTCATTCGCGATGAACTGGTCAGGGCGCGCTGGCTGCCGTTGGTTGTCAAACTGGATAAGAATCCGGCGTTGCCCGGTAAAACGCCCGTTAAAGTCGTGGTGGGTGACATTGACTACTGGGCGATTACAGGGCAATTCAGTCTGGCCCCGCAGGCGGGCGATGAAGCGGTTTAGGATTGAAACAAAGCGCAATAAAAGTACCCCTAAAACGAACAATACGAGGACGCCGACAAAACTTCGCATCCGCATCAAAAGCACATTAAAATTCGCGCATGGTGCTTTTGATTTTTTTGGGTTTGTAAACAATGCTTGAAAAGCCGCGCAAGCTGGTAAGGCAAGCCGATGCCCGCATCGGGAAAAAAATCAATGCCAAACTGACGGCGCTGGCGGCCATCCCGCCGCCACCCATATTTCTGTCGGTACATCGCGCAATTGCGCTATCGATACCGATGCAAACGGCCACGCTGGCCTCGCTTGCAGCGCATCTCTTACTTGCGCTTGTTGTCTATTTGCTGCTGACCTTCGGCCTGCTCAATTCGAGTGCGCTGGCACCTCCACATAACGTCATGGATGTGGTGCTGGTCAACTCCAAATCGATCATGGCACCAACCAAGGCCGATGCGCTTGCGCAGGCCAATCTAGATGGTGGCGGTAATACGGACGAGGCGCGGCGGGCGAAAACCTCATTGCCCGCGATCGAACAAGCGGCTAAAAACGACGCTCGCGCGGCACAGGAACGCATCAAACAGCTTGAGCAGGAAATGAAAACACTGATGACGCAAGCTAAATCATCGGCAAAAGTATTGCAGGGTGAAGCGGCGAGCCAGCCTTCGGGCTCACCCAGCCCGCCATCGGCGTCGGATTTAATCGAAAAAACTGAGGCGATTTCGCGCCTGGAGGCGGCGATTTCTCGGGAGTACGAGGCCTACCAACAACGACCCAAACGCACCTACATTGGCGCGCGCACCACCGAGTATCGATTTGCCCGCTATGTGGATAGCTGGCGTCAAAAAATTGAGCGTGTGGGCAATTTAAATTATCCTGAAGAAGCGAAATCGCGCAAACTTTACGGCGCGCTGCAGCTCACCATCGCGATCAAGGCAAATGGCGAGGTGGAGGACGTGCAGATCAATAAATCGTCCGGCCATCGGGTGCTCGACGAAGCAGCAAAACGCATCGTACATCTTGCCGCGCCCTATGATCGCTTCCCCGACAACATCAAACGCGATACCGATGTCCTCCACATCACCCGCACCTGGCAGTTTACAAAAGCGGATACGCTGACAGCGGAGTAATTTGATAGGTAGAGGCTGCGCGTAAACCATACTGATCCGCAATTTCCGCGCCTCATCAAGCATGGCGGCCTCTCATCGCGTACCGGGCGCATTTCAGGCGCGACGCTGCTAAATTTACTCTGCGGTTTTTTAGATTTCACTCATTTCATCGCCCATTACTGGTCGGCGGTATTTGTTTTGGATGTTTCCCATAGGAGAAAAGCATGAAAATCAACACCATCTCGTTTGCCGCTGGCATATTGAGCACCGTGGCTGTGGGCGCACTGTTCGCGCCGCTTCAGGTGAATGCGCAAGCAGCACAAGCAGCACAAGCGGTCCCGCCGCAAATTCCTGTGAGGGCTTTTTTTAAAACGCCGGAACAGTCCTCTTTCAGGCTTTCACCAGACGGCAAATTCTTGTCCTATATGAAACCGTGGGGCGAAAAAGGTGCGGCGGCCGTTGAGACTACGAGGAAGAATATTTTTATTCAGGCCTTTGATGCAGTCGGCAAACCGGTCGGTGAGGCAAAGCGAATAACCAGCGAAACTGCTCGCGATATCGCAGGCTATTCGTGGAAGGGCAGCAAGCAAATTTTATTTGTAAAAGATTTTGGCGGTGACGAGAATTTTCATGTCGTCTCAGCGGCTGTTGATGGCGGCGGTAAGGTGAAGGATTTGACGCCCTTCGACAGTGTGCGTGCCGAGATGATTGATGATTTGCTGGATGACGCAGACCATATTCTGGTTTCGCATAATCAGCGCGACAAAAAAGTTTTTGATGTTTATAAAATCAACCTGAAAACCGGTGCGAGCAATCTGGTCGCGAAAAATCCCGGCAACATTACCAGCTGGGTTACTGATCATGCCGGCAAAGTGCGCGCGGCTGCGACCAGTGATGGCGTGAATACGAGTCTTTTATATCGTGCCACCGAACAGGACGAATTTAAACCGGTCATCACGACCAATTTCCGCGAATCCGTTGATCCGTTGTTTTTCACTTTCGACAATAAAAGAATGTACGTCAACAGCAATGTGGGCCGTGACAAAAAAGCCATTGTTGAATTTGATCTGGCAACAGCAAAAGAAGGCAAAGTTCTGTTTGAGCACGCAGACGTGGATGCGGCAGGCATGGAATTTTCACGCGAGCGAAAAGTATTGACCGAAATAAATTACATTACGGCCAAGCCGGAACGCAAGCTGCTCGATGATCGCCAGGCCGCACTTTACAAAACGCTTGAAGCGAAATTGCCGGGCTATGAAATTACCCTGCAAAGCCACACCAAGGACGAGAATCGCTGGATC
>JANYGV010000318.1 GCA_025359285.1 Burkholderiales bacterium | reverse complement strand
GGCTCGCCCCACGCGTCATCATGCACGCGCTGGCCGCCGTCGCGCTTTCCATTGCGGTCAGCACCAGCATTGCCAAACCGCTACGCTACGCAACCCAGGACGAACCACAGACACTTGACCCGCATTCCGCCAATCTGGCCGTAACCAATCGGCTGCTCGGCAATGTTTACGAGGGCCTAGTGGGGCGCGATAAAGATTTCAAGATGGTTCCCTGGCTGGCGCTCTCTTGGTCACAGCCGGACGCAAAAACGTGGCGGTTCAAACTGCGTCCGGGGGTTAAATTTCATGACAGTTCGCCGTTTACCGCCGATGATGTTGTGTTTTCAATCGAGCGTGCGCTGTCGCCGAATTCGCAAATGAAAGCATCCGTTCAGGGCGCGGCAAGCGCTAAAACAATTGATGATTTGACGGTCGATATTTTAATGAAAGAACCCAATCCGGTTCTGCTTAACCATATGTTCTTTTTCCGCATCATGAGTAAGTCATGGGCAATTAAAAATAACGCACTACTCCCGCAGAATTACAAAGACAAAGAAGATACATTCGCCTCCCGCAACACCAACGGCACCGGCCCATACATGGTGACCGTGCGCCAGCCCGATGTCAAAACCGAACTGGTGGAAAACCCGAATTGGTGGAACAAAGCGAGTCCCGACAGGGGGAATATTAGCGCCGTCACTTTGCTGCCGATTAAAAATAACGCAACGCGTTTAGCGGCTCTCCTTTCAGGTGAAGTGGATTTCGTTAATGACCCGCCCTCGCAAGACATCGCCCGCCTGAGAGCCGCGCCGAATATCACCATGATTACGGGGGCAGAGTCGCGGGTTCAATTTCTGGCGTTCGACCTCAATCGCGATGAACTCCTGTATTCCAATGTGAAAGGTAAAAATCCGTTCAAGGATATTCGCGTGCGCCAAGCGATCGCGCATGCTATTGATGCAGAAACCATCAAATCAAAAGTAATGCGCGGACTCGCCCGGCCGACCGGCACAATCATCACGCCCGTTGATCAGGGATACAGCAAGGACGCGGACGTGCGCCTGCCCTACAACATCGTGCGCGCCAAAGCATTGATGAAGGAAGCAGGCTATGCCAATGGCTTCGACATTACGCTTGATTGCGGTTCGGCTCAGCCTCCCGCTGATATTTGTCAGGCTATTGCACCAATGCTGGCGCGTATTGAAATCAAAGTCACGCCAAATATAGTGCCTACGGCAAATTACTTTCAAAAGATCCAAAAGTTCGACACCAGCTTTTATCTTTTAAGCTGGAGCACCCCCACCTCCGATGCGCTATACACTTTGCAAAGCTTGCTGCGCAGCTATAGTGGCGACAGCACCGGCAACGGCGATTCGAACTATGGCCGTTATTCAAGTGCAAAAATGGATCAACTCATTGATAAAATCCGGATCGAGAATGATTTAAAAAAACGCGACGAATTCATTCGCGAAACGCTAATGCTGGCCAACGACGAACTGCCCATCCTGCCGATTCATCAACAGCTATGGCCTTGGGCAATGCGTAAAGGCGCGACCGCAACGTTGCCGCCCAACAACGTGCCCTATTTTTTTCGGTTCAGTTTGAAATGAGTGGTTAAGCCAGACGCCCGCAGTACCTGTTTCAGCTAAAAATTTAATACCCCTGCCAACCGGAAATCATCGATGCTTGCCTTTATAGCCCGCCGTCTTTTACAAAGCATTCTTGTCATGCTCACCGTAGGCTTTATCGCTTTTTCGCTGTTCAATTTCGTTGGTGATCCGGTTTCACTGATGTTGCCGCCGGAAGCCACCCAGGCGGATCGCGACGAAGTCCGCAAATCACTCGGGCTCGACAAACCTTTTTATACCCAGTTTGCGGTGTTCGTTCAAAACGCACTGCAGGGAAATTTCGGCATATCGCTGCGTCTGGGCCGCCCCGTTTCACAGCTGCTTACCGAGCGTCTTCCCGCCACGCTGGAGCTGGTTGGTGTCGCTACCCTGCTGGCATTGCTGGTGGGTATTCCAGTCGGCATATATACGGCGCTGAAGCGCGATCATTGGTCATCCCAGTTACTTCTGACCGGATCGCTGATCGGCGTGTCACTACCCAATTTTTTGATCGGCATTTTTTTGATCGTCATCTTCGCCGTCTGGTTGGGCATATTGCCTTCGTTTGGCCGTGGCGACACCACGCAGCTTGGATTTTGGTCAACCGGATTTTTGACTGTTTCAGGATTAAAAGCCGTCATCTTGCCAGCGGTTACGCTTGGCTTTTATCCAGTCACGTTGATCATGCGGCTGGTACGCTCTGAAATGCTAGAAGTGCTACGCACGGACTACATCAAATTTGCTCGCGCGCGTGGCTTATCAAATCAGGCAGTGCATTTTGGTCACGCCCTAAAAAATACACTGGTGCCCGTCATCACCATTACCGGGTTGCAGCTGGGCGGCTTAATTGCATTTGCGATCATTACTGAAACCGTATTTCAATGGCCGGGCATGGGCTTGTTGTTCATTCAAGCCGTACAGTTTGCCGACATTCCCGTCATGGCGGCTTATCTTTGCCTGATCGGATTTATTTTTGTCACGATCAATTTAATTGTCGACACGCTCTATTACGTGGTCGATCCACGGCTCCGCATGGAGACTTCATCAGCGGGAGGCCATTGATATGACGGGCGCATTAACCAGCACGGTTAGACGTTTTCTGGATAGCGATATCTGGTACAAATTCAGACGCGATCCAATAGTTATCGTCGCGACCATTATCGGTCTGATTCTGATTTTATCTTCTGCTTTTGCGCCCCTGTTTGCGCCGCACAGCCCATTCGATTTGAAGACCTTAAACCTCAGCGATGCGTTCACCCCGCCGGCATGGATTGAGGCCGGCAAGGCGCAGTTTCTGCTCGGCACCGATGATCAAGGTCGTGACGTGCTGTCCACCATCATGTACGGCTCGCGAGCCTCACTGGTAGTGGGCTTTGCAGCTGTGCTGCTATCAATGGTGGTTGGGATCACACTCGGCCTCATCAGTGGCTATTTCGGCGGTGCATTAGATGCGTTCATCATGCGCGTCGCCGATGTCCAGTTATCGTTTCCGGCCATCTTGATCGCGCTACTTATCAGCGGCGTAGCCAGAGTTGTCATCCCGAATTCGCAGCACGATCAGGTCGCGATTTATGTATTGATTTTTGCGATCGCCGCATCGGGCTGGGTGCAGTACGCGCGCACGGTGCGCGGTTCCACCTTAGTCGAGCGCAACAAAGAATATGTTCAGGCCGCCAGAGTTATCGGCAGACGCCCTTTGGCAATCATGTTCGCGCATGTGTTGCCCAATGTATTAGGCCCGGTCATGGTGTTGGCTACCCTCCACATTGGCACGGCGATCATCACCGAAGCCACGCTTTCTTACCTCGGCGTCGGCATGCCCGCCACGCAACCCACACTCGGCACGATGATCCGTATCGGCGGTGATTTTTTGCTATCGGGTGAATGGTGGATTCTCTGGTTTCCGGGCTTGGCATTGGTGGTGCTGGTGCTGTCAATAAACATCATCGGTGATTGGCTGCGCGACGCGCTCAATCCTAAACTTCGCTAGGACTGCACGCATGTCATCCACCCCAGCCGTGCCGCTTCTTCAAGTCAAAAATCTTCGCATTGAATTTCCCACCCGTCGCGGCAATCTGACCGCTGTGGACGACATCAGCTTTGACATCGCCGCAGGCGAAGTGCTGGGCGTGGTCGGCGAATCGGGCGCCGGAAAATCACTTACCGGCGCCGCGGTCATCGGCCTGCTTGAGCCACCTGGCCGTATCGCGAACGGCGAAATATTGTTGGCCGGTCGGCGAATCGATAACCTGCCGTTCGAAGAACTACGCAAAATCCGTGGCCGAGAAATCGGCGCGATTTTTCAGGACCCTCTCACTTCCCTAAACCCGCTTTACACCATCGGTCGACAGATCATCGAAACCATCGAAACCCACCTTGATCTCACCCACGCGCAGGCAAGAGCGCGCGCCATCGAATTATTGAATGAGGTCGGCATCCCCGCCGCGGATAGACGCATTGATCACTATCCCCATCAGTTCTCCGGCGGCATGCGCCAGCGTGTGGTGATTTCACTAGCGCTCGCGGCGAATCCAAAACTGATCATTGCCGATGAACCCACCACTGCGCTCGATGTGTCGATTCAGGCGCAAATTATTACGCTGATTAAAAAGCTGTGCCGCGAACACGGCACCGCGGTCATGCTCGTCACCCACGACATGGGTGTAATCGCCGAAACCGCCGACCGAGTGGCGGTCATGTATGCCGGCCGGATCGCCGAAATTGGCCCCGTAGCCGAAGTTATTCACTCGCCACAGCATCCCTATACGATCGGACTGATGGGCGCGATCCCGAGCGTCGGCGACGCCCACGAACGGCTCGCACAGATCGATGGCTCCATGCCGCGTCTCAGCGCGATCCCAAAAGGTTGCGCATTCAACCCGCGTTGCACGCGCGTCAACGACGTACCCAACCATCGCTGCACCACCGAACGACCTGAACTCCTACCTGCAGGCAAGACCAAAGCGGCCTGCTGGTTGCATGTAAGCGCGGCAGCTCAAACAGACAAACAAGCGGTGACGGCATGATTAAAAAATCAAGCAATGTCCTGCTGGAAGTCATCGATATCGCCAAAGAATTCGACGTCTCAAAACCGTGGCTGAACCGGGTCATCGAGCGTCAAGAGCGGCAAATTTTAAAAGCGGTAGATGGCGTCAGCTTCACCATCAATCGCGGCGAAACCTTGTCTCTCGTCGGCGAATCCGGCTGCGGAAAATCAACCGTGGCCCGGCTCGTTTGTGGGCTATATAAGCCATCGCGCGGCTCGATTATTTTTGATAGCGTGAACATGGCCGACGCCGGCGCAGACGAAGTGCAGCAGCTTCGCAAGCGCTTTCAGATGATTTTTCAGGACCCCTATGCGAGCTTGAACCCACGCTGGCGGGTGGGCAAAATAATTGCTGAGCCGCTGCGCGTACACAAAATCGCGACCAGCAACGCGGATGTTAAACAGCGCGTCGATAAACTACTCACTCAAGTTGGCTTGTCGCCGCTCGACGCTGAAAAATTTCCGCATGAGTTTTCCGGCGGCCAACGTCAGCGAATTTCCATCGCACGCGCGCTGTCGTCAAATCCGGAATTTTTAGTCTGTGATGAGCCTACGTCCGCCTTGGACGTTTCGGTACAGGCCCAGATCCTGAATTTGATGAAAGATTTACAGCGCGAATTTGGCCTCACCTACCTTTTCATCTCGCATAACTTGGCCGTTGTATCGCACATCTCGACCCGCGTCGGCGTGATGTATCTAGGCCGCCTGGTGGAAGTTGCCGACACCAAACGCATATTCGCCAACCCGCAGCACCCGTATACCCAGATGCTGCAATCCGCGATCCCCGATTTAAAAATGACGGGCAAGCAACGTACACCCGTCGCCGGTGAAGTTCCCAATCCACTAACCCCCCCCACCGGCTGCGCCTTCCATCCCCGCTGCCCACACGCCTTTGAGCGTTGCAAAACTGAGCGCCCCAACTTAATTGATTATGAGGATGGTGGACAGGTCGCATGCCATGCGGTGGAAGAAAAGCGGATCAATATTCGGGTGGCGGCGTAGCAGCAGATTTACGCAAAAGTCATTTTACTACGCGGCTTTTAAACCAAAAATGCCCATAGACGGCCGCCAGGCCTAGAGTTTCATTTTAAAAAATGGAAGTCTGCCGCTCCGATCTCGTTATCCGAAATTTGCCCGCGTTGATTTTGGCAAATGGCCTAGAAAACGTTTGTTGTCGATTCGGCATAACTGTACTTTTATCTATGCGTAGACGAACATCAAATATATAATACGAAGATTAGCAACATATTTGTACGTATCCTTGCTAATTAAAATCACAAAATATATTTTTTAAATCAGTGGAGAACCCTAATGAAGAAAACCGTATTGACGTCGCTATGTATTGCAACAGCCATTTTGTCTGGCTGTGCATCAATCCTGAACGAAAAGACACAGCCGATAAACGTTTCCGCATCAAACGGAAAAGCGGTCGACGGCACGATTGATGGCCAAGCGTTCAAGACGCCAGGCATTGTGAATGTAACCCGGGAAAACAAGAACAAAATTGTTTTAACAAACGCGGAAGGTTGTGCGAAAGAAACATCAGTGGAGAAATCGGTTGATGGCAAATTTTTTATTAATATCCTGAGCGGTGGGGTGTTTGGTTCTTCCACCGATTACGGAACTGACAAAATGTGGCGCTATTCCGAGAACGTTGTTATTTCATGCAAGTAAAGACACTCCCTGTCCTGAAAAAAGGCGGCTACCAAGCCGCTTTTTTTTTGCAGTGCATTTTCTTGTGGTGGTTGACCGGCACCTGCTTGATACATCATTCGGCAACTGCATCAACGGCCATGACCGCCGAAAAAATAATCGTTCAAGCTGCCAACGCTCGTTTAGCCGAGAAACCAACGTGGGCTTTGCTGCTGCATGTTGCGGGCGGTAAAGCCAATATTCAAAACAAGGACTTTTTGCTTAGCTGGCCTAGTTTTACGCTTGAACAAGAGCTGTTTGCCACGATTCGATTTCTGTACGACGGCAACGAAACACAAGTCTGTCGTTTTCCCGCACGCTATCTCTGGATTCGCGAACAGATTGAAGCGCCGGAATTGCCAATTGATGCCTGCTCAGACCTCCGTGAGTTCAAACGGCGAGCGCCAGCCGATGAAATAGCTATTGTTTTCGCCTCCGAAAACCTCGCTCAGCCATCCAGCATGATGGGCCACATCATGTTGAAGCTGAGCGGTGAGGTTGAGAAAAAGCACGTTGAACATGCTGTTTCATTTATTACTGATGTCGGCGGCTTTAACTTGCCCAAACTGTTTTACGACAGCATGGTGGTTGGCAAAGCAGGCTTCTTTACGCTTGCGCCCTATGATGAAAAATTGCAGCTTTATCTCCGCGAAGAGCAACGCAGCATCTGGGAATACGTGCTTGAACTCAATTCGAGCCAACGCGAATTGATACAAGCGCACCTTATTGAACTTAAGCAAAGCCAGCTCACTTATTTTTTCCAAAACTATAATTGTGCGACCGTTGTCGATTTTATTATTTCGATTGGCGCTGACCAGCAACTCCCGATCGAAGGCTTTTGGCTGACACCAAAAGATGTTGTCAAGCGTGCGCAGGCGTTTGGGCTGATCAAGGAAAGTCGAGTCATACCCCCTAATCGATGGTTGATTCGCGCCATTGGTGAGCAACTGCAAACCGCTGAGCGCGAGGCCATCAAGCAGCATGTTGATCGGTTTGAAGAAATTCCAAGCGATTCGGCAGACATCAACACGGCCTTCATCAAGCTTCAGTTGGCCAAGTCGTATCACGGCTACCGGATCGAATCGAAGCGGGTTACTGGCACTCAGGCAGAGGCATATTCAGACTTCCTGAAGCAAGTATCTGAAAAAACATTTAAGGACAAGCGCCTTGAAGCAATCGCATTCAAGAACCCGATTGATACTCCACAGGATTCACAGTTTGCGTTCGGTATGGTGCATAAAGAGCGCACTAATTTTTTGCGTCTCGGTTTCACCCCAGCATCGCATCATCTTGCAGACGACAATCGCCAGTACTTTGGCGAGACTGAATTGCTGCTGTTTGACATATCCATTTTAAAAAATGTCTCAACCCGCGAAGTCGAGCTTGATCGATTCACCGTGTACGGAGCAAAGTCATTTATATCGCGCGACAGCATGAGCGGCGGAGTGTCTGGCGCGATTGCATTTGGCGTAGAACCCCAATTGGACGCTAATTTTCGATCACGCCAAACCACGTACCTGAAAGGATCGCTGGGCATCACCAAACGTTACTGGACCGACATCGATTTAACTGCATTGGTTGGGCTGGGGGCATCTTTTCGCAGCGGACAGCTCAATATTTATGCGCAACCTGAGATCGGGATTATTGTTCGCGAACTTTTCGATATGAAATCCATTGTTTCCGTCGTGATGTCGGCAAATGCATTAGGTGACAAGTCGACATACCTCAAGTATCGCCTCGTACAATCAAAATTTTTCCCCAAGCAAAACGTATCATTGCACCTAACCGCTGAATTAGAGAACCAAAATCGCAACCGCCAAAATTGGCTTGAATTAAGCATCAAATATTTATTTTAAACATGTCGACTTTGGACGAATGCTTAATGCTGCGCGCGAAATGAAACACCCTCGAAACGTAAATTCAATTCGATTCGTCCTCTCAATTGATCATCCATAACAAAAGTCGACGCCTCTGATTCGAGGAATTCATGCAAAACTTTCAGCAGCCCGAAATGATAAGACGCTGGTACACATAGGGCGCACGCTCGAACGAGGTTGTGCCGAAGGTTACGTGGTAGGCATTGCGCGCGGTTGGTTTGCGTTACTCATCGTGGGCGATGGCATAAATTGGACAGCTACCAAATATTTCGCCTCCGTGACGTGTTAACCATAGAGTCTCCCGCACCACACGCTACTTTTCAAGAAGTCGTTCTTCGAAAACGCAAACTTCGAATCATTAAACCCAGAGGGCTTGATCGCTCGTCAAGACACGCGGTTTTCAATTCGGATGTGCTAATACTCGCTCGTTGCAATTCATTGCGAGATTACAGACTGTGAGGTTTGCCATGTTGGGCGCGTTGCTAAACTTAATCGCACAACTGTCAACCTGAATGAAGTCACACCCGACGGGACTTGGGCGGCAGATTTATCAAATTTTCGGCAATCGGACATTACACGCGTTGATTTCGGCGGGCCCTTTCGGCATTTTGCGCATACACGACATTTGCGATTGGGCGCAACGCCAGCCTTCACGCCACGAATTCTTTTCACACCGTCGTGGCCTTTGGATTAACGCGTTCTGGCAATTGCATTGCACGTTCAAATTCGATAAGCCGCCGAAATTCATTATTGAACCAGAGTTTTAAAATAATCGCTGGTATCAAATTATGGAAGCCACATGGCCGCTTCATCTGCTGATACTTGCACTGGCTCTCTACATGATGGGCGACGTTAGCTTTGTCGTATGGGGTGTGGCCGTCTGGGTTGCCGTCAGTGTGACTAGCCACTGGATCGTGACTTATTTTGCGCACAACCCCGGACCAGGACGATGGCAGGTGAAAGGCGCGGCTGTACAGGCTTCAAATCTTGAGCGTTGGGGCTTCCTCACGCACAGCGAATGCTGGCACAACAATCATCATGCGTTTCCAGAGTCGGCAAAAATGGGGCTTGAACCTAACCAACTAGATCCGAGCTGGCAACTACTGAAATTTCTTGCCAGATGCCATCTGGTAAAAAATCTTGGTGTGCCGCGAGAGTTAGGGCACTGCAACGATCTTGAGCTAAACGCCCCGCTTGACGAAGTAAGTTATCAAAAATAGCGCGTATCACCAACCACGCATTACAACTCCACCAACGTCTTAAACCCGCCCCAAAACATGCGCTTGCCATCGAATGGGGTGGTGCTTGGATTCATGCCGACAACGCGCGGATCCGACATCACTTTGGCGTTAACTGTGTCGCGATGTTTGCGCGATTTATAAACGATCCAGGCGAATACCACGGTCTCATCCGCTTTCAATTTCACGCTCTGCGGAAACGACGTTATTTTGCCGGGCTTCACATCGTCAGCCACGCATTCGGTGTATTGCAGCGCGCCGTATTGCATCCAGATTTTGCCGAATTTTCTGGACATGGCACGATACGCGGCAAGATTTTTCAGCGGGACAGGAACCACAAAACCATCAACATAATGCGCCATCCTCATCTCCTCGATTGCTATCAGCTAACTAAACACAATATCAGCAAATGGGCAGAGCGATTGGATTGCAGATCAGCTTCGCACGAAATTTTAAACCCAGTATTGACGGGTGTTTCCAGACTAAATTGGCCTGCGAGCGCCGTCTCGCCTAGCGGATGGCTTTTAAACGCGACGCATGCAGAAAAAAATTCGTTGTGAGCATAAACAAACCCACCGCACGCGGCGGGTTTTTTACAAATATAAAAATTTACTTGCCTTTGATTTCGGCCAATAACTCTGTAGCGCCATAAATATTTTTAAGCGCTTCCTGAATACCGCCGCTGGTGACGCCGATGGTGCGGTTCATCACCGGGTCAAACCAGAACGAGCCGCCGTGTGAATGCACATTGCCATCAAATGCGAGGCCGATAATCTCGGCGTTGCGGTTAATCATGGGACTGCCAGAATTGCCACCAATAATGTCGTTGCTGGAGACGAAATTATAATTTTGTGCCGCGTTGATTTTGTCTTTCGATGCAATCCACGACGCCGGTAGCGCATACGGCGCGGCACCGGTATTGCGATTAAACGCACCAGCAAAGTCAGTGAACGGTGTCACCGGCTTGCCGCGCTCTGTCCAGCCTTGCACCGCGCCAAAACTCAGGCGCAGCGTGCCAGTGGCGTCGGGATAGACTTTGGATCCGAGCTGTGCAAAACGCGCTCTGGCGATCAGCTCTGCGCTTTTCTGCTCAACGGCACTCACTTCATTTTCATAGCGCTTGCGAAGGGTGCGGGCATGAACGTCAATATCACGGACCAGCTTCAGAAACGCGTCGTCAGATTTATCGATTGCCGCGCGGTCGCCTTGCCATAACGCTTTGCGCAGTGCCGGATCGCCCAGTTTGGTGTTATCAACTAGACGCTGCGCGACTTGCGCGGGAGACTCTTTGCCTAAAATCTGCACCACAAATGGGTCATCGGTGCCGAGCGTTTCGCGCAACTTGGTTAGCGAGAATTCAAGTTTCAATTTTTCAAATTCAGGATAAATTGGCGCAGGCGAAAACACCTGACGCTCAACGACCGGCAGGCGCGCCGAGGAAAACTCAGGCAGACGATCACCATTTGACTTGACGCGCTCATCAGCGCCTCGCACCAGCGCGCGCGCCAGCGCAAAATAACGTGTGTTGAAGGCACGTCCGCCTTCGACCGCATCGTACTCGCTGACCATATCGCGATAAACCGCCTGCGCTTTTTCAATCGCGCCCCATGCGTTTCCTATTTCTGCTTTCAGCTTCGGATTAGCGTTCACAAAATTTTTCAGCGACGTCTCGTCTCCCCGTTTGCGCGCCATCAATTCGGGCGACTGTAATGCGGATAATTCGCCTGACGTAACCTTGAGGCCGTTCTCCAGAAAATACAGATCGTTATAGGCCACGCGCGCCTGCTCGGGTCCCAACTTGCGATACTCGGTCAGCACACCACGCAATTCGTAACCGCGCCGCATATTGTTGATCAAACGTACGTCGCGTAATGTTTCGAGCTGCGAAATCGTCAGCAGACGATTGGTGCGGCCCGGATTACCGGCTGTAAACACCAATTCATTTGCTTTGGGACCGCTGGCGCTGAACGGGAAATAATCTTTCACCACGGCAGGCTTGCCATTTTCATATGCGCGCAACATTGATGCGTCCAGGCCAAAACGCGGAAAATTAAAGTTATCGGGATCACCACCAAAATTTGGTGCGGCATCTTCCGGTGCCCACACTAATCGCACATCTGAAAAACGATGGTAACGATATAAATGATATTGCCCGCCTTGATAAAGCGTCACCACGCTGCAGCGCACGGTTTCTTTTTGGTCGCCCACACAATCAGCTGCCAGCTTGGCGCTCATGGCGTTCTGCGCGTTTTTGTAAGCTTCACCGGTCAGCCCTTTGGTCGCCGCGTTCATATCTGCGGTCATGTCCGTGATCTGCTCAAGACGGCTCACTTCGGTTGCGGGGCATTGCAGTTCGTCTTCATGCTTTCTGGCGAGAAAGCCATCCTGCAAATAATTTTTCTTCGCGCTGGAAATTTGTTGCAAACAGCCGGCGACGCAATGATGGTTGGTCAATACCAAACCTTCAGGCGAAATCATCGATGCCGAACAGCCGCCCAAATTTACCGCCGCGCGCATGGCGTGATCCACCCATGCTTTGTCGGGCGCGAAGGAGTATGTCGACTTCAGTGCATCGCGTGGCAAATTATCAAAAGTCCACATGCCTTCGTCAGCAATAGCGGGCGCGGTAAGTGACGCCAAACAAAGTGAGGCTAAAAAAATCAAAGAAACGGCGCGCAGATTCATGAATTAAAAACCTTTCAAGCGGGAAGAGCCAAGAATGAATGAAGAAGCAGAACTTCTAGTGGACACAATTCTAGTCGCAAACGGGCCTTGGTTTTCAAGATCGTATTGAAACGAGTGATGTCGATGACAGCACAGACAGGCGCACTATCGCGACCGGTAACATTCGCTTACAAATTGAGGGAGTGGGTTTGCGGCACACTGAGCAAATCCGGCTTCCTCCACACTGGCATATGCAGGCATTTAGCTTGCGTCAGGCTGAGATTTGTCTGGCTGAAGCGGGCTTTAAACTGGCATCAGGCGTGGGATCGTGCGGCGCAGCTGGAGTTTTCCGCTGCTGACCTCTTGGGCAAAGTGCACATTACGTGTCGCCGCATGGATGTACAAATTGTAGCCGCCAAAATGGGAGGCTGCATAATTGTAGACACCGCCCAAATCATCTTCAAGGCGATTCACTGCTGCCTCAAAAAAAGCTGGCGTATGCTGAACCAAATCTTCGCCCGATTTATAAATCACCTCATCACCTGACGCGGTGTGTTTGACCGCGATACCTGCATCCACAAACTCTGGATAGAGGCGATCGCGACATTTTTCGAGGTAACAACGATCCGCCATTTGCGCCATGATTTCGGCGGAGCCCAATAAATTACCCACCAAGCGCAGCAAAGGATTATTGATCGCGATATCAGCGACCTCTTTCTCATTACCCGTGAAATGCAGAAGCTCGGCCCCAGAATCCTGAAACTCGGCAAGGCCAATTCTCGGCAAGTATTCGCTTAAAAATTGAGCGCCGCGCGATACATGCGATGCCGTATAAAACGCGCCACTCGGTACCGTCGCGTCGTTGGTTTTTTTTACGTAACCAGCATCATGAAACAGTGCAAGCAATACACCCAACTGGAACAAACGCGCACCCAGCGGCGGAGAATCGCGCCGTGAGCGTTCGTAGCCGTCCATCAGACGCGCCATCGCCAGCGTCACCTCCATGGCATTTTGCACGTCGTGAAATCCAGTATCGCTAGCCTGATAGCCTGGGTAATCGCCACGGTAAAGCGCGGCGAAATCTGCAAAAGCCTGTTCCATAAATGCATGAGCCACGCCCGGATAGAGTAAACGGAACAAGCGATTGATCTCGCGTTCAACGCTTTCCCGATCCGTGGTTTGAATACGGTTGGTGACATCAAAATCGTTACGACGGACTTGCATTACTGCTCCATTCAAAATTTCTACTGCTGTTTTTTTCTACGGCACGTTCTCTGCCAATAAGCTGTCGTTTTGTGACACTTTTAGGCGTTTTATGCCGACTTGGGCTTAATAAATTTCCCCATTTTCTGCAGGCTACGCGCGGCCCAAACACTTTTTAAACCTTCTCGACCTCTTTCTGAGCGCCCCCGAACGCGGTATATTCGTCGCAAAGGAAATTCACATTTCATGTCCAATTTTGAATCTGACGAGTCTGACAATAGTGCGGCTATGGAAGCACGCATCATTGAGCTAAGAGAAGAGCATCGCGACCTCGACCTAGCCCTCAACGCCCTCGCTGCCACTCCACTGCACGATCAATTGCAACTACGCCGCATGAAGAAACGCAAGTTATTGCTAAAAGATCAAATCTCTTTTTTGGAAGCACAATTGACGCCAGATATTCAGGCTTGAGCACAGGCCGGGCCATCTGACACGTGTGCAACTAAAATATTGGCGGCTTATCTGTGCTGTGATCTAGTTTAAAAACGCCTGACATTCAAAAAAGGGCGATAATTCAATACATTAGATACATTAAGCGTGTTTTTTGATTTGTAAGTTTAAATTTTGAGTCAGCACGAAAAAGTGCTGCCCCCACCTATTAAATTTTTTTTGCATGCCCATAGCGAGTTGTTTGCTGCGGGTTCACATCTGAAATATTGATAGCGACGCCAAAAAAACCTTCCGCTCATGAAAAAACTTTTCCCATTATCTGGTCCTACCAATTCCGGTTTTCCGTCTTCGCCTTTGCTGCTTTGGCGGATAGCGGGTATTGTTGCGCTGCTTTTGCTGGTCGGTTTCAGTGCGTTCTGGTTTGGCAAAAACCAATCTGTTGTGCCGACCACTTCGGCGGGCACAACTACTACCGCGGCTAAACCAGAAGCGTCAGCGGGCAATGCAACGGTGGTAGAGGCGGCAACGGTTAAAACCTCGAAATTAGCGCAGGGTATTACGGCCGTTGGCTCGCTTCGATCTGATGAATCGGTGGTTATTCGGCCAGAGGTGGCGGGGCGCATTGCCGAGATATTGTTTCAGGAAGGTAAGCCCGTGCGCAAAGGCGCACCGCTGGTTCGCTTCGATGCTTCCGTCCAGCAAGCCGAGCTGCAACAGGCCGCCGCTAATTTAAACCTCAGCAAAAATAAATTTGATCGCGCCGTCGATTTGCAGAAGAAAGGTTTCATCTCCAGCCAAGCCAAGGATGAGGCCGACAACAACTATAAAGTGGCACAAGCATCGCATGATTTGGCGTCGGCCAAGCTGACCAAACTTGAAATCAAGGCGCCATTTTCTGGCACCGTGGGCCTGCGATTAGTGAGTATTGGCGATTACATTCGCGATGGCCAAGACATTGCCAATCTGGAGTCACTTGATCCGCTGAAAGTTGATTTTCGGGTGCCCGAAATATTTTTAAAGCAAGTCGCATCTGGCCAAGCACTGCAAGTTAATTTGGACGCATTTCCAAACCAGGCATTCGAGGGCAAGGTGCTCGCTATTAATCCCTTACTCGATGCGAATGGCCGCTCCATCGTTATTCGTGCCGTGGTTAAAAATGCCGATGCGCGGCTACGTCCCGGCATGTTCGCGCGCGTTCGCTTGCTTACAAGCGATGTGCAGGATGCCATGACGATCCCTGAACAGGCGCTGCTGCCGCAGGGCGAGGAGTTTTATGTGTTTCGCGTCAGCGAGGGGCGCGCGACGCGCGTCAAAGTTGAAATCGGTCAACGTCGCGAGGGTGTCGTAGAAATCCTTCGCGGTGTGAGCAAAGACGATGTGATCGTCACCGCGGGCCAGCTTAAGATACGCGACGGCGCTGCCGTAAAACTCGCGAACGCTTCTGCGCCACCGGCGCCCTCCTCATCCGGCTCGACGGCGACAATAACGCCACCAATTTCACCAAAAAGTTAATTGCCGAGCCAAACCATGGTTCTATCTGATATTTGCATCAAGCGACCCGTATTCGCCACCGTGATATCGCTGGTGATCGTGCTGATCGGGATTATTTCATACTCGCGATTGTCGGTACGGGAATTGCCTAAAATTGATGAGCCGATTGTCAACGTCACTACCGTGTATCGAGGCGCATCTGCAGATGTAATCGAGTCGCAGGTAACAAAGCCGCTTGAAGACTCGCTGTCCGGCATCGAGGGGGTGGATGTCATGACATCCACCTCCAGAAGTGAGCAAAGCGACATCACGGTGCGCTTCAAACTTTCGCGCAATCCGGACTCTGCCGCCGCTGATGTTCGCGATAAGGTTTCGCGCGTGCGCGGACGCCTGCCGCAAGCTATTGACGAGCCCATCATCGCCAAAACTGAGGCAGACGCGTTTCCCATTATTTTTATCGCGTTCGCCAGCAAACGCCACACCCAAGTAGAACAATCCGATTACGCTAATCTCTACATCCGCCCTCGCCTGGCGACCTTGCCCGGCGCTGCCGACGTGCGCATCAATGGCGAACGCAAAACCTCGATGCGGGTATGGCTGGATCGCACCAAACTCGCGGCATACAAGCTCACACCCGCTGACGTCGAAGACGCCGTGCGCCGTCAAAACGTCGAGATTCCGGCGGGCCGAATCGAAAGTTCGCAGCGCGAATTCAACGTGTTGTCGCAAACCGATTTATTCACGCCCGAACAGTTTGGCGCAATGATCATTCGCGATGCGTCAGGTTATCCAGTGCGGATTCGCGACGTCGCGCGGGTCGAGATAGCACCTGCCTCCGAGCGAAGCATTACGCGCTTTCGCGGCGATGCGGCAATATCACTTGGCGTGGTGCGCCAGTCCACTGCAAACACGCTGGATTTGGCGATTGCGGTTCGAAAAGAAATCGAACAAATCAACAAGACCTTGCCCGAAGGCATGAAGCTGTCGATGTCCTACGATTCTGCGGTGTTTATCGAAGAATCAACCAAGAATGTTTTTCATACGGTGATTGAAGCGATTGTGCTGGTCGCTATTGTTATTTTCATTTTCCTGCGCAATGTTCGCGCCACGCTGATTCCTCTGGTGACAATTCCGATTTCATTGATCGGCACCTTTACGCTCCTCTATGCTGCAGGCTTCACCATCAATATTCTGACGCTGTTGGCGATGGTGCTGGCAATCGGACTGGTGGTCGACGACGCGATTGTGGTGATGGAAAACATCTACCGCAATATGGAAAAAGGCATGAAACCATTTGAGGCTGCGCTGGTAGGATCGCGCGAGATTGGGTTCGCAATTATTGCCATGACCATCACGCTGGCGGCCGTCTATGCACCGCTCGCGTTTGGGCAAACGCGCACGGATCGTTTGTTTATTGAATTTGCACTTGCCCTCGCAGGTGCGGTGGTGGTATCCGGCTTTATCGCGCTCACCTTATCGCCGATGATGTGTTCAAAACTACTGAAGCACGAGCCTTCACATGGCCGCGTCTATAACGCCATCGAAGGTTTTTTTACCTGGCAAACTGAGGCTTACCGCCGCTACCTGTCCGCATCGCTAAATAAGCGGTGGATCGCGGCGGGTATTTGGTTAGCGTTCGTCGGTATTTCAGTTCCGTTGTTTATAAACCTCAAATCAGAGCTGGCGCCGATTGAAGATCGCGGCGTGATCTTTGGCGTCGTGACCGCGCCAGAAGGCTCCACCATCGGCTACACCGCCGGTTATATGGCGCAGATAGAAAAAATTTACGCAAACGTCCCTGAAGTTTCGCGCTTTTTTATCAATGCGGGAAATCCGACGCCCGATGCAGGCTTCTCCGTCATGATCACGAAGCCGTGGGCGGAACGCAGCCGCAGTACCATTGATATCGCCAATGAAATTCGTCCGCAGATGCGGGCAATCCCAGGCATCAACGCATTCCCGCTCACGCCGCCCACACTGGGTGGACGTGATAAACCACTGCAGTTTGTGCTGATGACGCAAGAGGAATATCCCAACCTCGCGCGAATGGTGGAACGGCTGACCGAGGAGGCCAGCAAATCACCCACCATGATGAATATTGACAGCGACCTTCGGCTGAATCAGCCAGAACTGCGGGTCGCCGTAAATCGCGAAAAGCTGGGTGATATCGGCGTGCCGGTGGAGACTGTGGGCCGCACCTTGGAGACCATGCTGGGTGGGCGCGTGGTCACGCGCTTCAAGCAAGGCGGCGAGCAATACGATGTGATCGTGCAGGTTGCCGCTGATGATCGAAACAGCCCAAACGATATTTCCGATATTTTTGTGCGCTCGAGGGCCGGCGAGATGGTGCCGCTATCGAATTTAACCAGCTTGCGCGAAGGGGTTGCGCCAAAAAATCTGAATCACTTTAATCGGCTTCGATCCGCCACCATCAACGCCGAAATCGCACCAGGAGCCAGCCTCGGTGAAGCGCTGGCGGCCATGAATGCTGCTGCACAAAAAACGCTGCCAAAGGTACAAACCGACCTCGCCGGACAGTCGCGGGAATTCGCAGAAGGTGCATCCACACTGCTCCTCACCTTCTCACTCGCGCTCGCTTTTATCTACCTCGTGCTGGCCGCGCAATTTGAAAGCTTTGTAGACCCGTTTGTCATCATGCTGACCGTACCACTATCGATTGCGGGCGCATTGATAGCGCTATGGCTGACCGGCAACTCGCTTAATGTGTTTTCAAAAATCGGCCTTATTACCTTGGTGGGCTTAATCACCAAGCACGGCATTTTAATTGTTGAATTCGCGAATCAATTGCAGGAACAAGGCCGCAGTGTGCGCGATGCCGTGGTGGAGGCCGCCGTATTGCGGCTGCGCCCGATTTTAATGACCACTGGCGCGACGGTATTGGGCGCGGTTCCGCTGGCGATTGCTACGGGCGCAGGGGCGGAATCAAGGCAACAAATTGGCTGGGTTATTGTGGGCGGAATGACACTCGGCACCTTACTCACGCTGTTTGTGGTGCCCGCTTTTTATACCGTGTTTGCGCGCGGGCACAGCACAAAACAGCACGCCCATAGCGCCGAGCACGATGTAAAGATCGCGCCAGAATCAAGTGCGCCGCACACTGCTACGCCTCTACCTCAACCTCCGCCCCAACCCCAAGGCGGCGAGGATTAAGCGATTAGCTGGACCAAAATACCCAAAACGCTTGCTGTGGATTCGTCCACGCACGCACGTTGGTAAAGCCCGCTTCCCGCAACATGGCTTCAAATTCCGCCTGCGAATATTTGTATGAGTTTTCGGAGTGAATCCGTTCACCTGCGGCGAATGACCGCGCCACGCCATCAATATTCACCTGTTGACTGATGAGCGATTCAAGATGCATTTCAATACGGCCCAGCGCCTCGTTGTATTGCCCTACATGTTTGAAGCGCGATTCCACAAAATCGCTACCGATTTCTCGATTGATATGGCGTAGCGCATTCAAATTAAATGCTGCCGTTACCCCGAGCGCATCCGCGTACGCCGCATCCAGCTTGGCCTTTTCCTTTTTTGCATCCACGCCAATCAACAACCCATTGGTCGCGTAACGCCGCATTTGCCGCAAAAATTTGACCGCATTCGCCGGCGTGAAATTACCAATACTCGAGCCGGGATAAAACAGCGTCGTGCGCCCATCCACAAGCTCGGCGGGAAGTTCAAGCTGCTCGGAAAAATCAGTAATCAGCCCCACCATGTCGATTTCGGGAAACTCCGGTGCCATATTGGCCAGCGACGTTTCCATCGTGGGGCCGGCAATATCGACCGCGAGATAGCGCGTGGGCTGCAAATACGGCAGCCACGATAGCGCCTTGCAACAATCGCCTGCGCCCATGTCAACGAAGGTGCCGCCCAAACCAACCGCCTCTGCAATTTCACCCCTAAAACTCTGAAAAATCGCTCGCTCAGTACGAGTCGGATAATATTCATCCAATTGGCAAATAGCCGCGTACAAAGCGCAGCCAAGCTCGTCATAGAAATACTTCGGTTCAATGGTGGCGTGTGGTGCGCGCAAGCCCGAAATCAGCCGCGCCCGCTCGGCCACTTGGTCAATCGCTAACCGGTTGACGATACGGTAAGCGGGTTTAGCGGTAGATTCGATTTTCATTTCCTATAATTTACCTTGCAATGATGATGATACTTTTCTGCCATCAAAGTATTATGGCAGCAGCAATTGTCATACGTGCCGCCGCACGATTCAGTTTTATGTTTCGCGTCATTCTTAAATTTTAATTTCCAGGAGTTTGCCATGATGATTCCCAGCCGTTCACGCACTTTAAAAATCTTGTTCGCCAGTTTTGCGGCTCTTTTCGCCTTTTCTGCGCACTCGCAAACCACACTCAAAGTGTCGGCCATCCCCGACGAAAACCCGACCGAGCTGCAACGAAAATTCGCGCCCCTTGGCAAATACCTGGAAAGTAAAATTGGCATGCCGGTCGAGTTCACGCCGGTTTCGGATTACGCCGCCACCGTCGAAGGCTTAGCCGCAAAGAAAATTGATATGGTGTGGTATGGCGGTTTCACGTTTGTGCAGGCTTATATTAAAACCAATAAAACGGCGATTCCAATCGTGCAGCGCGAAGAAGATGAAAAATTCCGCTCGGTTTTTATTACCCAAACCGGCTCTGATATCAAAAGCCTCAAAGATTTGAAAGACAAGACGTTTACCTTCGGTGCGCCCTCTTCCACATCGGGTCACTTGATGCCACGCTCATTCTTGCTCAAGGAAGGCCTTGACCCTGATAAAACATTCAAACGTGTTGCATTTTCTGGCGCGCATGACGCAACAGCTTTACAAGTTGCCGGTGGCAAAGTGGACGCGGGTGCGTTGAATATTTCGGTGTATGAAAAAATGATTGCCGAGAAAAAACTCGACGATAAACAGGTTCGCGTTTTTTACACTACTCCGCCCTACTTTGATTACAACTGGACGGTGCGCGGTGATCTGGATCCTGCACTGATCAAAAAACTCACTGATGCATTTTTAGCGCTTGATCCTAAAAATCCAGCGGACGCGGAAATCTTGAAACTGCAACGTGCCAACCGGTTTATCCCCAGCAAAGCGGCAAATTACAAAGGTATTGAAGAGGCGGCGTTATCGGCAGGTCTCTTGAAATAACGCTCACTCACCGTCCCTCGCGCGAAGCAATTGCGCGAGGGAGGTATGCCCTGCTAAGCCTACGAACGATTCTGGCAATTTTCGATGTCTGTTGATCTCACACAAGTCACGGTGCGCCTCGGTCGCGACGCCGATACACATACCGTTCTCGGCTCAATTTCGTTGAGCTTGGGTGCGGGCGAGCAGGTCGCAATTATCGGCCCGTCCGGTGCTGGCAAGACCACGCTGCTGCATACGCTGGCGTGCGCCATCAAGCCCAGCGACGGCACACTCACCATCAATAACGAAACACCGTGGACACTTTCAAAATCTGCGCTGCACAAATTACGTGGCCGTATTTTTCTAGCCCCGCAAGCGCCACCGCTACCGCCACGCCAGCGAGTCGTCAATGCTGTACTCGCGGGGCGTTTGGCAGGCATGGGCATGCTGAGTGCATTGATGTCGTTATACAAACCCAAAGATGCTGCGCTAGCGTTCGCGGCGCTCTCACGTTTTAAGCTTGGAGATAAGCTCTGGCTGCGCTGTGATCGACTTTCCGGGGGCGAGCGGCAGCGTGTGGGGCTCGCCCGCATGATGGTTTCATCAGCACCCTTGATTTTGCTGGATGAGCCGGTATCCGCACTTGACCCAGCGCTCGGTTTGTTAGCGCTCAAAACCATTCAGGACGAAGCGACCGCGCGCCACGCAACGCTCGCGGTCAGCCTGCATGATGTCCAGCTTGCGCGCGCGCGCTTCGCGCGTTTGATTGGATTAAAAGCAGGCCGTATTCATTTCGATTTGCCCGCCAGCGCCGTCGATGAAGCAACCTTAGCCGATTTGTATGGATCAGAATTTGAGGAGGCAGCCGGCATGATGCGGCCCCGTGCGGCGGCGGCTGCAGTGGCTGAGTTACCCGCTGTGGTGGCACCTCCGGCAGCCGCTCGTTGCTTCTGATGACCGACAATGTAAAACCGATGCCTGACCCCGCCTGGCATGAGCGGCTGTTTTCAACATGGCTGCTGATCGCGGTCATTATTGCCTGTCTTTACGTTACCGAATTCAAACCGTGGGCACTGGTAGACGAAACCAGCCTGCGTGCAGCGCGACAATTTCTTTCATCGTTTTTTCCGCCTGCACATGATGCCGAATTTTTGAAATTGATCGTCGTCTCCACATGGCAGACTATTGCCGTTGCCACCGCAGGCGTCACGATTGCGCTGATTTTTGCGGTTCCGCTGGCATTAATCGCCACCCGCACATTATCCATTTCGCGTATCGGCAATCCCCGTGTGGCGCGCATTCCCAACTTCATTCGCAATGCCACGCGCGGTGTGTTGATCGTGTTACGGAGTGTTCCCGAGCTGGCGTGGGGATTATTATTCGTGCGCGCCATCGGTCTGGGCGACACCGCTGGCGTGCTGGCGATTGCGCTAACGTATTGCGGCATGATGGGCAAAGTGTTTTTGGAAATTATGGAATCGCAAGACGCGCGATCTGCTGATGCCTTACTCATCAACGGCGCATCGCGCAGTCAGACGTTTTTATACGCCACCCTGCCCAGCTGCCTGCCCGAAATGGTGTCATATACCGTATTCCGCTGGGAATGCGCGATTCGATCATCCGTGATCTTAGGATTCGTGGGTGCAGGCGGTCTAGGTCAGCAAATGGACCTTTCCATGCGGATGTTGGCGGGCGGCCAAGTAGCGACGATGCTGATCGCTTTTGTGGCGTTGGTGTGGCTCGCCGATGTGGTCAGCAAACAGTTGCGCGCGTTGCTGGATTGATCATGGACACGGCGAGCACACCGGATTTAGTAAAGCACTCGATGTCCCCGCCCCCACCCCCGCCGCGCAGAGCGAGCTGGGTTTTCATCGCCATCGCGGCCCTCATCATCACTTCGTTCGCCACCCTGCGCGGCAATTGGAGCGGGCTATTTTCGCTGGAATCTGCATCGAAAATGGTTGATCTTTTTACGAGTTTTTTTCCGCTCGAAACGGATCCACGATTCCTGAAAAAAGTCGCGTGGGCCACGGTTGAAACGATTGCAATTTCATTTCTCGGCACGCTGCTGGCGCTAGTTTTCGCCATGGTGATTGCGATCCCTGCTGCGGGCATGAACGGCACCGCAATGCGAAAAGTCTCACGCGGATTGCTCAACTTTCTGCGCGCCGTGCCTGAGCTAGTATGGGCCAGCATGCTGGTGATCGCAGCCGGGCTGGGCCCGTTTCCCGGCACGCTGGCCTTGGCCTTCCACACGGCCGGCGTACTCGGGCGACTGATCGCCGATGCGCTCGAAAACGCGCCGCCTGAACCCTACGCGGCGCTGCGCCGCAACGGTGCCAGCGCGGTCACTGCGTTCGCCTACGGCACGCTGCCCGTGGTGTTGCCGCAGATAGCCAGCTATACACTTTATCGATGGGAAAATAATATCCGCGCCGCCGCCGTACTCGGGGTTATCGGCGCGGGCGGGCTCGGTCAATTGCTTTATTACCATCTGAGCCTGCTGCAATATCGCGATACCGGCACGGTGTTAGTCGCGATGATTTTGCTGGTGGCGATTGTGGATACTGCGTCAGCAAAACTGAATTCGCGGATGGCGGCGTAGCTCTAAAATTCGCAGCCAGCTCGCGGAATAAAAATTGAAGCCCTTTCATTGGCGGGCATCTCCAGGCATAAACGGTCTGTAACCTCCGTGTTTATTAGGGTTTTCCAAATTTCATGTTCCCGCTATAATTCTTGTGCACCGCAATAACGCCGGTTGATCCCAAGGAACTGTTATGTCTTTTCTCGCCGCTCGCCTTGCCCGTATCAAGCCCTCTGCCACGATCGCGATTTCTGCTAAAGCTGCTGCCATGAAAGCGGCCGGTAAAAGCGTGATTGCGCTCTCGTTTGGCGAGCCGGATTTTGATACGCCGGATAATATCAAAGAGGCGGCAATTGCAGCAATTAGAGGTGGCGATACCAAATATACGGCGGTCGATGGCACGATGAAATTGAAAGAAGCGATCGTCGCTAAATTCAAACGCGAAAACGGCCTCACCTACACCACCAAACAAATCACCGTTGGCACCGGCGGCAAACAAGTTTTGTACAACGCGTTTATGGCAACACTTTCAGCGGGCGATGAAGTGGTGATTCCAGCACCTTACTGGGTGTCGTACCCGGAAATGGTGTTGCTGGCTGAAGGCACACCCGTGATCGTGCCGTGTACGCAGGAAACCGGTTTCAAACTCAAAGCGAGTGATCTGGACGCCGCTATTACCCCCCGCACCAAATGGGTATTGCTGAATTCACCCTCGAATCCATCCGGCGCTGCTTATACACGGGCTGAGTTAAAAGCGATCACCGACGTGCTGGTCAAGCATCCGCAGGTGTGGGTGCTGACTGACGACATGTACGAACACTTGGTTTATGACGCGTTTGAATTCACCACACCTGCCCAAATCGAGCCGAGCTTGTATGACCGCACACTGACCATGAACGGCGTGTCAAAAGCGTATTGCATGACCGGCTGGCGCATTGGCTATGCGGGCGGGCCTGAGGCGCTAATCAAGGCAATGGGCGACGTGCAATCGCAATCAACCTCTAACCCATCATCGATTGGCCAGGCGGCGGCGGTAGAGGCGCTAAATGGCACGCAATCATTCATCCCCGCGCACAACGATATTTTTAAATCGCGTCGCGACTTGGTGGTCAAAATGTTGAATGAAGCGCCGGGATTAAATTGCCACACTCCCGAGGGCGCGTTCTATGTTTACCCAAGTTGTGCGGGGCTAATTGGCGCGACCACGCCAACGGGCGCTACACTCAAGAACGACGAAGATGTGGCGGCATATTTGCTCGAATCGCAAGGTGTCGCGATTGTGCATGGTGCGGCGTTTGGGCTGTCACCCCATTTTCGTGTGTCGTACGCAGCATCGACTGAATTGTTGGTAGAGGCTTGCACACGGATTCAAAAAGCTTGTGCTGAGCTGACCTTGAAAGAGGCGTTGGCGGCGTAGATATTTTTGTATTGCGTCGTTAAAAAGCCCGCACTGGGGGCTTTTTTTCGGCCGCACTTTGTACGTCCTGCAAGCTGTCATTCCACTGTCACCCGCGCAGTCTATAACCATGAGCACGGCAACATCCACACTCTCGCCGGGTTCGCGGCTATGGGCTTATCACCATGGATTTAATACTGTGGCGTCACGCAGAAGCGCAGGCGGGGCCGGGCGATTTAAACGCCGATATGGAACGCCCATTAACCGCCAAAGGCAAGCGCCAGGCGGCGACAATGGCGAAGTGGCTGGAAAAACATTTGCCGGATTCAACACGTGTGCTGGCCAGCCCGGCGGTACGCGCCGTAGACACAGCACGCGCGCTGGATCGCAAATTTAAAATCGTCAAGAGTCTGGCCCCCGGAGCCGAAGCCGCGAGCCTGCTGATCGCCGCAGATTGGCCCGAAAGCCGACAGCCCGTGCTAATTGTGGGGCATCAACCCACCATCGGGCATTTGGCGTCTTTTTTGTTATTTGGGTCCGAGCAGGATATGAGCATCCGCAAAGGCTCCGTCTGGTGGTTTACCAATCGCTCACGAGAAGTAGATAAATCCCACGACAATAAAGTGATGCTGCGAACCGCCGTTTGCCCGGATTATTTGTAGCGCCAGCGATGGTATTTCTAGCTGAGCAGAGATGATCTGGCGATGGCGGGTGCGGGTGCGGGTAGCGGCACATGCCGACCGCCCACGGTGACGCTGTTCGCGTTGCGTTCTTTCGTTGCCAATATCGGGGCCAATAACGTCGGTACCGCACTAGGTGCGCTCTCGTGCCAATAGACGAGCTTTAATTCGCCGTCCATCGTCTCAACCAATGCCGACAAGCTCTCGACCCAATCGCCGTCGTTGCAATAGGTGACGCCGTTAATCTCGCGGATTTCAGGCTGATGAATATGCCCGCAAACGACGCCATCAAAATCACGCGTCCTGGCTTCACGCGCCAGCGCGACCTCAAACGACGTAATGTAGCTCACCGCATTTTTGACTTTGTGTTTCAGATATTGCGACAGCGACCAGTAGGGCAGGCCCGCGTGGCGACGCGCCCAGTTAAACCACTGATTCACTTTTAACATCACCGTGTAGGCCTGATCGCCGAGGTACGCCAACCATTTTGCGCATTGAATGACGCCGTCAAATCGATCACCATGCAATACCAACAAGCGCTTGCCACGCTCGGTAATGTGCACCACCTCATCTTCAATCACAATCCCGCCAAACGCGAGCCCTAAAAAATGGCGTGCGGCTTCGTCGTGATTGCCCGCGATATAAGTGACAAACGTGCCCTTGCGCGATTTGCGCAAAATTTTTTGCACCACATCATTGTGGGATTGATGCCAAAACCAGCGCCGCCGCAGCGCCCAGCCGTCAATAATGTCGCCCACCAGATAAAGGTAAGTCGATTCGGTATGCTTTAAAAAATCGAGCAGCTTTTCAGCTTGACAGCCAGGCGTGCCCAAATGCAAGTCCGAGATCCAGATTGCGCGATAACGCGCATCCCATCCATGCGGTGACGATGTAGAACTGGCATCCGCGTGGCCGCGCGCATCTGACGGTGGTGCTAGCTTCTCTGACTGCTTGGGCAGGTGATCGGGCGAGACGTCAAACAATATCGTTCTCCGCGTTGGTTTGCAAACTGAGTTACGCACTGAATTACACACTCGTTCGCACACAAGATAGTGGGCCTACGGGTCGGTCATGTGACGAGCAGATGAACATTTGGTGACAGCAGCGTGGGATAAGCGGGATTCCGCTGTATTCTTCTACAAATTCTTTGCTGGAGCGTACGCGTCCAGCATTTGTAGAGGCATTTGTAGACGCATGTTGATATTGGCAGCAGGCATGAGGCACGAGGCAGGAGGCACTAGGCACGAGGCAGGAGGCAGGAGGCACGAGGCACTAGGCACTAGGCACGAGGCACGGAGCTCCTGACTTACGGCTTTAGGCCTACCAGCAGAAGGCACCAGGTTCGCGGCCAACTGCTTGGCATGCCACGATTTAACGAAATTTTACAAAGAATAGGCTGCAGTTACTTGTGCCGAGCCTGTCTCTTCATAGAACATGTTTCTGCCACGAAAATACCCAGCAGCAAGCACCAAATCGAATACAAATAAAACAACGACCGTCACCACCCAGGGAAACCCATGAAACATGCGCCATGTATTTCGCCAGAAATTTCGTTACCGCTATTGCGTTCAACATCTGCGTCAATCGTTTTCTTCTGCGCGTTGGGCGCGAGCCTTTTGGTGGCCACGACCGCTCACGCCCAGACTAAGCCGCCCGCTGCGACCGAGATTGCCAAGCCAGCGCTGCCAGCCGCAACAGCTGTTCCTGGAAAAGCGCCCGCCACGCTTGCTACCGCCGTGCCCGCCGCGAGCGTCGCGAACACGGATGTCATTCGCATTGGTCTGAGCGGACCGTTCACGGGCGGCAGCGCACCTCTAGGCATCAGCATGCGCGAGGGCGTTCGAATTGCGGTTGAGGAGATCAATCTTTATGTCGGCGGCGTCCTCGGCAAAAAAATCGTTTTAGTCGAACGCGATGATCAAGCCAATCCCGCGGCGGGTGGAGCGATTGCCAACGATCTCATCAACGGGCAGCGGGTGATTGCCACTGTCGGTATCGTCAACACGGGCGTGGGGTTGTCATCAATTGATGTTTACCAAAAAGCGCGTATTCCTGTGATCGTGGCCGTCTCAACTGGCACCATGCTCACCAAGAAATTTGCCCCACCAGCCGCGCCAGAGAATTTTATTTTTCGAGTAGCTCCCCGAGCCGATCTTGAAACCAGTTTTCTAATTGAGCATATTGTGAACCGCGCCGGTATTAGTAACATTGCAATTTTGGCCGATTCGACGCCCTATGGCGAAAACGGTAAAAGCGATCTTGAACGAGCGCTGGCGGTGAAAAACTTGAAGCCAGTTTCCGTCGGGCGCTTCAATATTGGCGATACCGATATGTCGACGCAGCTTAAGGCAGCAAAAGCCGCGGGTGCAGAAGCGATCATCATGTACGGCATTGGTCCGGAACTGGCGGCGACGGTGAGATCACGCGATGCCATTGGCTGGAAAGTCCAAACCTACGCCGGTTGGACCGCATCAATGCAAAGTTTTATCGAGCAGTCAGGCAGAAGCGGCGAAAACGTGCTGATGCCGCTAACCTTTGTTTCGCAAGGCGCCAATGTCCGTACCCGCGCGTTTGTGACTCGGTACGCGCAACGCACTGGCAGCGAGATCATTCCATCGCCAATGGCCGCCGCGCAGGGTTATGACGCCATGCGCATTCTGTATAACGCAATACAGAATGCGGCGAGCCAGGACGGCTTGAAAATCAAAAATGCGCTGGAAAATATCCAGTCAATTGAAGGCGTCATCACCAATCATCGCGCGCCCTTTAGCGCCACCGATCACGATGCCATCAGCGCCAGCATGTTGGTCATGGGCAAAATTCACAATGGCCGCACCGAATACGCGTTCAGCGAAGATGCCAATAAAAGCATCGTATTGCGCCGTAAGCAGGCGCAATTGAATGTAAATGCCTTGGGGCATGGCATCCAGTAGAAGTTTAAAGAGGAGAACATAAGCGGCAAGCCGACGCTCGTTACACGAATTACGGCTGGCGAGAAGTTCACCATCGGCGCTAATGCTTATCGCGCATAACGTTTGTCAAATCGGCGCGGGGTAGCAGGACTATAATTCGGGCTTACAAAATTACTCCAAAGCCCACTATGTCTGCCCCGCTCGAACTCCAGAAAACCGCACTTCTTGCCGAAATTTCTGCCGCCATTGACCACACGGCCAGCGTGGATACACGCGCCCTTGCAAAAGCATTTGCCGAAAAATATTGCGGCGAAATCGATGCCGAAGACTTCGTTTCCCGTGATGCAAAAACATGGGCTGCCATCGCCCTCAATCACTTGCAATTCGGTACCGAATTTCATCGCGGCGCGCCGCTGCTGCGGATTTTTAACCCGCAGGTCGAGCAACACGGCTTTGTCTCCAGTAGCACCATCATCGAATTCATTAACGACGACATGCCTTTTCTGGTGGATTCTATCGTCATGGAAATCAATCGCCAAGGCCTCGACACGCGGCTCGTGGTTCATCCGCTGTTTGACGCAAAACGTGACCAGCATGGCGCATTAGAGTCACTGAACGACGCCACTGGCGGCACTGCTTCCGAGTCATGGATTCACGTCGAAATCGAACGCATCACCGATCCTGCGCGGATCAAGGCGTTGGGTGACGGCTTGGTCGCGATACTCGCCGATGTGCGCGCGGCGGTCGATGATTGGCCAAAAATGAAAAGTAAAATTGGCGATATTTTGGCGGACCTGGGGGGCGCTGCGAAAGTCGTCCCACTTGCCGAGCTCGATGAAGCACGTGCGTTTTTGAGTTGGGTAGGTGATAGCCATTTCACGCTGTTGGGATATCGGGATTACGAGCTGGTAAGCCAATGCAGCGATGGGCAAGCGACCGACATTCTAAAAATCCTGTCGAATTCCGGACTCGGCATTTTGCGCGAGCCCAAGTTGGGCGGAGTATCGGCCAGCTTCAACGAATTGCCCGCCGAGCTGCGCGCGCTGGCACGCAAGCCGCAATTGTTGGTACTCACCAAGGCAAACGCCCGCGCGACCGTGCATCGTCCCGGTTACCTCGATTACGTGGGCGTCAAACGTTTTGATGCGGTCGGCAATGTGGTGGGCGAACGACGGTTTGTGGGGCTTTACACCTCCAGCACTTATCACGCGAATCCGCACCAAATCCCGATTCTTCGCCAAAAAATTGCTCGCGTCATGGACCGCGCGGGGTTTCCTGCTGCGAGCCATGCTGGTAAAAATTTATTCTCGATTCTAGAAACCTACCCGCGTGATGAGCTGTTCCAGATCACCGATGATGAGCTGTTTGAAACGGTCACCGGCATTCTGGGCATGGGCGAGCGAGCGCGCTCGAGACTTTTCGTGCGACGCGATATTTATGC
>JANYGV010000277.1 GCA_025359285.1 Burkholderiales bacterium | reverse complement strand
TTGGCGATGCGTTTGCAGACAAAATTATCAAGGGCCGTGGCAAAACGGGCTATTCCGGCAAAGATGATTTGTTGAAAAAGAAAATTTTGAACGCCAAGACTTACGACGGCGTGAAAGAAATGATTATCGCCAAGCAAGTCAAAAAAGAAGAAAAGAAGAAGTAACAGTGGTGGGTCGAGGCTTTTTCGGCCCTTCTAGAAATTAAACTCGCGGGGCGGCATTGGCTGCCCCGCGTTGTTTTAACTTTGGCAAGCCAGTACGCGCGTGGGCGATCAGGTGCGCGGAAGCGATCAGCTTGATTATCCGGCCCCAAGATTGCACGCTACAAACCGGTTGGTGCACACGTGGCGCGACAACGCTAGGTCGAAAATGTTCGAGCCGCTATAATCATGGGCCAATCAAAGCCAACTAAATATGCCTACATCCCCAGTCTTTCTTGACAACAAAAGCGCAATCGCTGCACTTTTCCAGCAGGCGCTGGCCACCGCGTTCCCCGCGTTAATGGCAAGTGATTTCAAAATTGAAGTAGAGAAGCCGAAAAATCCCGATCACGGCCATTTCGCGGTAAACAGCGCGCTGCAACTCGCGAAAAAGTTGGGGAAAAAACCGTGCGAAATCGCCGATGCTTTGGTGACGGCGTTAGCGCCCTCGGATTTATTATTAGGCACCCCGGAAATTGCAGGCCCAGGCTTCATCAATATTCGGCTCTCACTGTCCGCCGAAACACGCGTGATCAAAAGCGTTTTTGAAAACGCGGACAACTTCGGTCGCACAAATCAAGGCAACAATCAAAAGGTGCTGGTGGAATTTGTATCCGCCAATCCGACCGGGCCGTTGCACGTGGGCCACGGCCGCGCCGCAGCGATTGGCGATACCTTATCTCGGCTGCTCGATTGGCAAGGCTGGGACGTATCGCGCGAGTTTTATTACAACGACGCCGGCGCACAGATTAACAATCTGGCGCTATCGGTGCAGGCGCGTTTGCGGGAAAAAGCCGGTGTTGAATCGGCCTTTCCCGACGGCGGCTATCACGGCGATTACATTCGCGAAATCGCGGATCGTTATGTTGAAAAATTTGCCCACGATAAGGCCGGTGGTGAGCTTGATGCCGTGCGCGCATTCGCGGTGGACTATTTGCGCAACGAGCAGGATCTCGATCTAAAAGCGTTTGATGTAAGTTTTGATCGCTATTACCTGGAGTCATCGCTTTACAGTGAGAACCTGGTCGATAAAACCGTCGCGCATTTGATTGCGAACGGTAAAACCTACGAGCAAGATGGCGCGTTGTGGCTGAAAACCACGGACTACGGTGACGATAAAGATCGCGTGATGCGGAAATCAGATGGCAGCTTTACCTATTTCGTGCCGGATGTGGCATATCACGTCAATAAATGGCAGCGGGGTTTTGCCCGCGCCATTGTTGAACTAGGCGCAGACCATCATGGCTCGCTGGCACGCGTCCGCGCTGGTTTGCAGGCGATGCAGATCGGCATCGCGGCGGGTTACCCGGATTACGTTCTGCACCAGATGATTACGGTAATGCGCGGCGGCGAGGAAGTGAAGATTTCCAAACGCGCAGGCGATTACGTCACGCTGCGCGATTTGATTGATGAAGTCGGACGCGATGCGACACGCTATTTTTTCATCATGCGTAAATCAGACTCACAGCTCACGTTTGATATCGATTTGGCTCGTTCAAAATCAGAGGAAAACCCCGTCTATTACGTGCAATACGCCCATGCGCGGATTTGCAGCGTGCTTGCGCAATGGCAGACGCAAGGGGGCGGCGATACGTCGACGCTAAAAGCAGTGGATCATTCACCGCTTACCAGCAAATACGAGTCTGACCTCATGCGCGCATTAGCAGATTTTCCGGAAACACTAAAGCACGCTGCCACTGAATTAGCGCCGCATATTGTGGCTGTTTATTTGGCTGATCTCGCCGCGAAACTGCACACCTATTACAATGCAGAACGATTCTTGCTGGATGATGAAAAATTGAAGCTTGCTCGCCTATCGCTAATTCTCGCCACGGCACAAGTCCTGAAAAACGGCCTGACCGTGCTGGGTGTGTCAGCGCCGGAGAAAATGTAGTGAGCAGCAATTATCGGCCAAACGCAGGAAGCAAAAAATCGATCATGACACCGATGATTACCGGCATCGTGATTGGGTTACTGGCGGGTGTTTTGTTGGCGCTGGGTTTTGCGATTTGGCTGAACCGTAATGCAACGCCGTTTGTTGAAAAGACCAAGTCAGTTGACTTATTGCCCACCAAACCAGCGCGCGAGCCCGCAAAAGGCGAAGTGGCGCAACCCACACCCACCACCACCGCGGGCGCTGCCAAAGAAAACGCGGATAAGCCACGCTTTGATTTTTACCAAATATTGCCCGGCGAGAAGGATAGTACAAAAAAGGATGGTACAAAGAAGGATGGTACAAAAAAGGACGGCACAAAATACGATGGTATAAAAGCCGACATCGCGAGGTCGGATAAGGCCGGCAAAAACGCGGATGAGCTGGCGACAAAGAGTGCGGCCAGGCCAGCGCCTTCACCAAACGCCGTTGCAAAAAACGCCGAAGCCGATGTTAATACCAATAACGCGGGTAAAGACGCCGCCAAGCCGACCGCCAAAGATAGCTATTTACTACAGGCCGGCGCATTCCAGAGCGAGTCGGACGCCGAGAATTTGAAGGCGAAAATTGCCTTTGCCGGTATGGAAGCAAATGTGCGCTCAGTCAACTTGCCGGACAAGGGCACGTTATACCGGGTGCGCCTTGGTCCGTATCGCAGTCTGGACGAAGTGAACAGAATCAAAGCGGCGTTGTCTCAGAACGGCATATCCGCCGCCGTGGTCAAAACCGAATAGCATCAAAAATAAACTGCACACTCAACGATAGGACTCAGAAAATGTTAAGCGCGAAATGGGTAAATGGCATCAAATCGTTATTTTTTATGGCGTCCGTGGCTACTTCAATCGGCTTCGCAGCGACCGCGTTTGCGCAGCCTCAGTCACCATCTGGCAGCACGCGCGATGTCCTAACGCTTAATCCTCCCCAAGTAGTCGAAAACGATGGCAAGGTCGAAGTCCTCGAATTTTTTGGCTATGGCTGTATTCACTGCGCCAATCTTGAGCCACGGCTGGAAGCCTGGAGCAAAAAACAGCCCGCCGATGTGAAATTAAAACGCGTGCCGGTTTCGTTCGCAATTCGTGGCCTGGACAGCATCCCGCTTTTTTACACACTGGAGGCAATGGGCTTGCAAGAAAAGCTGCATCAGAAAATATTTGATGCCGCCAATGTAGAAAACGTAATTTTGGGCAATCCCGCGACCCTCAACAGCTGGCTCGAAAAACAGGGCGTCGATACTAAAAAGTTTGAAGAAGTGCAAAAATCCTTTTCCGTTCAAAACAAAGTTGCGCGTGCGAAAAAGATGACCGAAGATTATAAGATTCAAGCAACGCCAACGCTGATCGTGAACGGCCGCTTCTCCATTCAGCAAACAGCGGGCCCCGATAAATTGTTTGCCAATATTGATCGGCTGATTGCCGAAGCCCGCGTCGCCAATAAGGCATCGGCTTCTCCGGCAGCCACGAAAAAGTAATGTCCGCACGCAAGCATTTTATTCACGTAAATTATTATGACTCTGGACAACCAGCGATGTTAAATTCGGCGCGGGTCAAATCGGCTGTTACGCCGACCTTAATATCTAAAATAGCGTCGGCTGGATTATTGGCGTCGGCTGCATTTCTGGCACCCTTGGCTATTGCACAGTTGCCGACTCCATTGCAGAACAATCCAAATGTGGTCACGCTCAATCCCGTGCAGCCGGTAGAGAACGACGGCAAGATTGAGGTGCTGGAGTTTTTTGCCTACGGCTGCCCGCATTGCGCCGCGCTGGAACCCAAAATCGAAACATGGGCAAAGAAATTACCCCCCGATGTGAAGCTAAAGCGTGTACCCGCTTTGAATCCGATTCGCGGTATCGACAGCGCGCCCTTGTTCTACACGCTGGAGGCGATGGGCTTGCAGGAGAAGTTACGTCAAAAAATATTTGATGCGGCCAATGTCGAAAATGTTATTTTGGGCAATCCCGCGACCTTAAATACCTGGCTTGAAAAGCAGGGGGTGGATCTCAAAAAGTATGCCGACGTGCAGAAATCGTTTTCAATCCAAAACAAAATTACACGCGCGAAAAAGATGTCCATCGACTATATGATCAGATCTGTGCCGATGATGGTGGTGAACGGGCAATATGCCGCGGAAGTGCCGGGTGGCACATCCGGGCAGGATCAATTGTTCGCTAATGTGGACCAGCTTATCGTTGGGGCGCGTGCTGTTGATAAAACAGTGGCCGCGTCAGCAAAAAAGTAAGCGCCTCGGCCAGAGTATTGCCTGGTTGGGGTCGGCAGCTCGACCGTCAGCCGCGCAGTTGAGTATTTGGTTAGACATTTAGTCAGGCATGTAGTGAGCCATATAGTCACGCACGTTGGAAATCCCGCAGGCATGCCGACTCAAAACAAATACCAAAACGTCGTCATCACCGGTGCCTCCAGCGGTATCGGCGAAGCGCTGGCCAAACATTACGCCCAATCGGGCGCGCAGCTTGGCTTGATTGCGCGTCGATCAGATTTGCTATTGCGGCTGCAAAACGAAGTCGTCGCGCTAGGTGCGCCAACGGCCAGGGTTTACGCGCTTGATGTTCGTGATCGCGAGGCTTTAAAAACCGCTGCCAATGATTTCATCGCCAAGTCCGGCACGCCGGATATCGTGATCGCGAATGCCGGCGTCTCACGCGGCACACTGACTGAAATCGAAGATGACCTGAGCGCATTTCAGGAAGTTTTTGATATCAATGTCATGGGCACGGTAAATACGTTTCATGCGTTTCTGGGTGCGATGCAAACCGCAAAAAATGGCACGCTCGTCGGCATTGCCAGTGTCGCCGGATTTCGCGGCATTCCGGGTAGCAGCGCGTACTCATCATCAAAAGCGGCCGCGATTAAATATTGTGAAAGTTTGCGTGTTGAGCTACGCGGCAGCGGCCTATCCGTGGTCACTATTTGTCCGGGCTATATTCGCACCCCCATGACCGCCGTGAACACCTTCAAAATGCCATTTCTTATAGACGCTGATGATGCTGCCGCCCGATTTGCGCGCGCCATTCAGGCAAAGACCAGCTTCACGGTTATTCCCTGGAACATGGGCATCGCCGCGCGCGTCCTGCGACTCGTGCCCAATTGGCTCTATGACCGCGTATTCAGCCACATGCCGCGCAAACCAAGATAGCGCCACTGCCATTATTGAGGGTTTCCGTATGACCAGCCTGCAATTGCCGCGCCGCGATCTAAATTTTTTGCTTTATGAGTGGTTGGGCGTCGACGCGCTGACTACGCGTGAGCGCTTCGCCGACCATTCGCGCGAAACTTTTGATGCCGCGCTCGATGTCGCTGAAAAAATCGCCGCGGATTACTTCGCGCCACACAATAAAAAAAGTGACGCGAATGAGCCCACATTTGACGGTGCCCAGGTTCATCTCATTGACGAAATAAAAACCGCGATAGACGCATTCAGCGCAGCGGGTCTAATGGCCGCCCAGCATGACGCCGACCTCGGCGGCATGCAGCTACCAGCCACGGTGGCGAATGCGTGTATGGCGTATTTCATGGCCGCGAATGTGGCAACTGCCGCTTACCCGTTTTTAACGATTGGTAACGCGAATTTGCTGCTCGCGCACGCGAGTCCGGAGCAGATAAACACTTATGTTCGTCCGCTGCTGACCGGCCGCTTTCTGGGCACCATGTGCTTGTCTGAGCCGCAGGCGGGCTCGTCACTTGCCGATATAAAAACACGCGCTGAATTGCAGGCAGACGGCAGCTATCGACTGTTTGGAAACAAGATGTGGATTTCCGGCGGTGAGCACGATTTGTCTGACAACATCGTGCATCTGGTGCTCGCCAAGATTGTCGGCGCTGAGGGCAAAATGTTATCGGGCGTCAAAGGAATTTCGCTCTTTATTGTGCCTAAAAAACTCGTCAACGCGGACGGCAGCTTGGGTGAACGAAACGATATTGCGCTCGCCGGGTTGAATCATAAAATGGGTTATCGCGGCACCACGAATTGCCTGCTGAATTTCGGCGAAGGGAAATACAAACCCAGCAACAGCACGGGTGCGGGTTTGGGTGCCATTGGCTTTTTGGTCGGAGAGCCGCACCAGGGCTTGCGCTGCATGTTTACGATGATGAATGAAGCGCGCATCGGCGTTGGCCTCGGCGCCACCATGCTGGGCTATACCGGTTACCTGCATGCGCTGGACTACGCGCGCATGCGTCCGCAAGGCCGTTCAGCTGCGGTGAAAGATCCTGATTCACCGCAGATCGCCATCATCGAGCATACCGACGTGCGCCGTATGCTGCTTGCACAAAAAAGCTACGTCGAAGGCGCGCTGGCGTTGAACCTGTATTGCGCAAGATTAATCGATGACGAGAAAACCTCGGTCGATGAGGTCGTGCGACACGAGGCGACATTACTGCTCGATATCCTGACGCCGATTGCGAAAAGCTGGCCCTCACAATGGTGTTTGGAAGCGAACAGCCTAGCGATTCAGGTGCATGGCGGCTACGGTTACACCCGCGACTACAACGTTGAGCAGTTCTATCGTGACAACCGCTTAAACGCCATTCATGAGGGCACCCACGGGATTCAGGGTCTCGATCTATTGGGCCGCAAAGTCGTCATGCAACAGGGTGCTGCGCTCACCTTATTGGCAAGGGAAATTCAGAAAACAATTGATCAAGCGCTGACGGTTGAGCGCGCCGATACGCGCAATTTTGGATTGAGTTTGCAAACCGTTTATAAGCGATTGTTGCAGGTAACGGAAGCGCTGCATCGCGCGGGTGACATGAATAAAACACTGGCCAATGCCAGCACCTATCTCGAAGCGTTTGGCCATGTGGTGATGGCGTGGATTTGGCTGGAGCAATCGCTTGCCGCTACTAAAAATTATGATGAAACTGACCGTGATTTTTATCATGGCAAATGGCAGGCCTGCAAATTTTTCTACCTTTGGGAACTGCCAAAGGTATGCGCCATGATCGACTTGCTGCAAGCGCTCGACACCACCACGCTCGACATGCAGGACGCGTGGTTTTAAATATTTATGAAATGATTTTCTATGGCGAATAAACATCAATCCACCACCCGCTTCTCAGACCGCGTTGCAGATTATGTGCAATTTCGGCCGCACTATCCGCTCGAAATTATCGATTTGCTTAGCCACAAATGTGATCTCACTCCCGAGAGCGTGATCGCGGATATTGGCTCGGGCACAGGCTTGCTTACCAAACTATTTCTGGAAAACGGCAACCCCGTGATCGGTATTGAGCCGAACCAGGAAATGCGCAAAGCCGGTGAACAATATCTAGCCGAGTTTGGGCGCTTCACCAGCATGGACGGTAGCGCTGAAGCATCACGGCTGCCCGCGCACGCCATGGATATTGCTGTTGCGGGGCAAGCATTTCATTGGTTTGATCACGCCAAAGCGCGCGCTGAATTTATCCGCATTCTAAAACCGGAAGGTTTTGCGGTGCTGGTCTGGAATGTGCGTCGGACGGATACCACTCCGTTTCTACGCGACTACGAACAGCTCGTGGCCAAATTCGGTACCGACTATCAAGAAATAAATCACAAACACGCGCAGGATAAATCGGTACTCTCGACATTTTTCGGCGGTGAGTTTTACCAGGCGCAATTCGACAACGTGCAGCGTTTTAATTTCGAGGGTGTGATGGGAAGACTTCGTTCATCAAGCTATATGCCCGCGCTCAACGACACGAACTACGTGCCGATGGTGAAGCAAGTCAAAGAAATTTTTACAGCACACCAGCAAAATGGCGTTGTCACCTTTGAATACGACACGATGGTGTATTACGGGCTGATGTTGTAGTTTGAAATACCGAACCCTAATATTGGCGGGCGTTTTCAGCCATTTATGCTCAAAGACGTCCGCCAGTAAAGCAGTTTCTACTTTTTAGAGTGTTGTCGATAAACAAGCAATGCGATGCAAGCGCTTCTGGACGTCTGCAAATCAATATCGTCCGGTAAGCCCCAGTGCCACAAACGGAGGTTCTCGGCCGGTCAACTTTTCCAGCAGAATCAGCTCGTCATCGCTGTGGTTGCCGAATGCGGCTTTTTCCGTTTTCATGCTGCCGCCGCTTTCGTCGATCCACATCGGCTGTTCGTGGTGAGTGGTGCGAATAGTCTGCGTGCTCATGCCCAGCCCATCGAGGCTGGCCTCGCCATAACACAGGCAAAAATAGGTGCGTCGATCTGACACCTCGATATAGCAACCAGTGCCGCGAATACCGATGGTGGCATTACGCGCACGCAAGGTTACCGCCTTGTCGGGTGCGCGTTTGCCAAACACGGACAGCACTTTCCCCGACGCGATCAAAAGTGACTCCAATATTTCCATAGCGCCAACGCCGGTAGAGACTTTGCTGGCCTGGAAAATAATGGTGGTGTCCTCGCGTAAAAGATAGGCATCGTTTCCAACCACCACGACGGCCGAGCTGCCTTTCTTCACGCTGGTCGAAATTCTGTCACCGACTTTTACCAGCGTGCCCACGGTGGCAGCAACCCCATTGACGGTGACGGTGCCTTGAATCGACTGTATGCCGCGCATGACCGGCTTGTCCCCATTCGCCAGCGCATCTTGAATCACAGACCAAAATCCGATCGGGCTCGCCAGCGATAAGGCGCTCGCGCGCACTAACCATTTACGCCGCGTGCGGTGGGTGTTGCTTGGCGAATTTCTCATGAGTACGGCCTCTTCTGATTTGGTTTTGGTTTTTTTTCGATCCAAGAAATCATGGCGCCGACCTCATTACTTGCTAGCTGATACTTCACCAAGGCGTTTAAAAACCAGGTCCCACACGCCGTGTCCTTTGGCAAGTCCTTTACGCTCGAAATTCGATTCCGTTCGGTATTCAGGTCGTGGTGCAAAGTCGGCGGCCGTGTTGACCAGAGCGGGTGATGCGCTCAGCACGGCCAGCATCTGATCCGCGTACTCGTGCCAATCTGTGGCGAGATGAATAATGCCGTGCGGCTGCAGTTTTTGTGTCAATAAATCCACCAAGCCCGCTTGAATCAAACGCCGCTTGTGGTGACGCTTTTTAGGCCACGGGTCGGGGAAGAAAATATGAATGCCCGCAAGTGAGTTATCCGCGATCATGTGCTGCAACACCTCCACTGCGTCATATTGCACGATGCGCAAATTATCCAGCGCTCGCTCATCGGCCATTTTTAACAAACT
>JANYGV010000271.1 GCA_025359285.1 Burkholderiales bacterium | reverse complement strand
GCCGCAGCCACCTCTCCGCAAGCAGCGCACGATTTATTTGCCACACTGCAACAGCTTATCGCCGGCGGCATCGCCAGCAATGCGGGTAACCTGTCTAATACCCGGGCCCATTTTGCGCCGTTCGTCGGTGCGCCTCAAGGTAATGGCAATAGCAATGGCGGTGGCGGTAGCGCGCCGGACATGGGCTCAATCACCAGCACTGGCTTGGTCTCCGCGCTAACCGATATTCAGCGGCAGTTGATGGCAGGCCGCGCCGAAACGGCGCAGTTTGCGGCGATGATGAATCTGCATAATTTTGTGCCCGGAGAAACGCCTACCGCGTCGCTAAATTTTCTGCGGGACATTAAGCAGCAAGCTGTCGCCACGGGCAGCAATCAGGTTGATGCGATGACGATCGACATCATTGCAATGCTGTTTGATTACGTTTTTGAAGACAAGGCGATCCCGGATTCGGTCAAGGCACTACTGGCCAAGCTGCAAATCCCGGTGCTTAAAGTCGCGATTATGGACAAGTCGTTTTTCTCGCTAAAAACCCATCCCGCGCGCCGCCTGCTGGATGTGTTGGCCGAGGCGTCAGTCTGTTTTGCGGGTCAGGCAAGCAAAGAAGATCCGCTATATCAGCAGATCGAGTCAGTCGTGAACCAGATCCATGATGAATTCACTACCGACATCACGATCTTTTCAACGATGCTGGATGAGTTCGAAATATTTTTACTCGCACGCGACGCCGCCAGCGCCAGCCGCGCTGAACAATCAGCTCGCGCACTTTACGAGAGTGAAAAACGCGAAATGGCGCGCATGATCGCGATTGATGAAACAGATCGCCGCGCCGGGTCTGCCAATACTGCCGACACTGATCTGCCGATTGCGGTCAGCGCGATGTTACGCGGGCCGTGGGCACGGGTGCTGGAACGCGTCTATATCCGCGATGGCGGGCGGACTGAGCATTTCGTAGAATATCTGGAGGCGGCTGACAATTTAATTTGGAGCGTGACGCCCAAGCTGGATCAAGGCGAGCGTAAGCGGCTGGTGTCGATGCTGCCGACGCTGCTAAAACGGCTACAAGAGGGCATGGAAATCGCTGCTGTTGACAATCAGGAACGTGATCGCTTTTTTGCCGCATTGGTGGATTGCCACGCAGCGGCGGTCAAAGCCGGTCTGCGTGGCGAGAGCGTGACGCCACTGATTCAGGGATCGCTTGCCACAGTAGAGACCGCGCCCTTATTCGAGAAATTGATCAATGAAGAAAAAGTGCGCGAGGCGGCGCTCAAAAACATTAATCGCTCCGGAATTGCGCGCATTCAATTCACCGACACGGGTGTGGAGATCGAAGAAATTATGTCGCGCGGCGCAAACGCGGCGAACAGAAACATCGAATCAACCGGCACCAGCGTTGGCCAAGAAATGGCGGACGAAACCGAGCCTGATGATGCGGCATTTTTTGATCTCAACCAACCCATGCCGGTGCTCAAGCGGGGTGCGTGGGTGGAATTCACACAAGCCAGCGGCAGCAAAACCCGCGCGAAGCTGACTTGGGTAAGCCCGCTCAAAGGGGTTTATTTATTTACCAACCCCGGTGCCAGCGAGGCACTCTCGATCACGCCTGAGGTGCTCGAAAGTCAATTTCGTCGCGGCCAAGTACGCCTGATCGAGGAATCGTCTTTGATTGATCGCGCCGTGGATAGCCTGGTGCATTCTTTGGCCGCGGCCGCGTAGATTCAAGGCGCTCAAAAGCATCGTTACACACGCCCTCCTAAACCCAGCCTTTACCTCGCTGCTGGCATGTTTAGCGGGGTCAGCTTTGCGCAATAGCGTGCGCTGGCTGATCAATCGCCAGCCGTGACCATGGATAGCCGATAGCCTTTGCCGTGCAGGGTTTTAAGCAAATACCCGTGCTGACCTTCCAATTCAAGCTTGGACCGCAAACGATAAATATGTGTATCGATGGTTCGCGACGACACTTGGTTGGAAACGATTCCCCAGACGCTACTCCAAATCGCGCTGCGGGCAACGATGTTGCCCAGTTCGCTAAATAGCAGCAGGACGAGCTGAAGCTCTTTTTCAGTCATCAACACCTTCTGGGCGCCAAATGAAACTTCGCGTGCGCCGACATCAAAGTGATATGCGCCGAAAAAAACTGGCTTGTCCTTGAGCGATTTTTCCAAACGCAGACTGTTCGCGCGGCGTAACGCCGCCTCTACGCGGGCCACACATTCAAGATGCCGCGCGGGTTTGACGAGGTAGTCATCGGCACCCGCGTCCAAGCCCTCAACGATGTCCTCCTCGGCGTTTCGAGAGGTAATGAGGATGATGGGAATATCTAGCCGCAGCTCGTCCCGCATTTTTTGAATGACCGCCACGCCCGACATATCCGGCAGCCCCCAATCGACAATTGCAGCGTCGATGCTGGCACCTTGAAGGGATTTGAGGAAGGTGACGCCTCGATCATAGGTTGAGGTTTTAAAGCCCGCTTCGCCGAGCCATTTGCTCAAGGCAAGCAATTGGTCGGGATCGTCGTCCAGAATTGCCACATGGACAGTATGGGCGAGATGGGCTGCATTTTCAGGCGCTACACTTCCCATTACGTTTCCTTAAATCGACACAAATAATTTAGGTGCTGGGCGTATTGAAACAACAGAACGCAGTATGACGGCTCTTATTCTAGTATGCCGTTTACAGGCGCGGTAAAGGCATTGATACCCTGCCGGTTGTACGAAATAGTATCGCGGATAGGAATAGTGTCACGACAAAAATAGCGCGTCTACTGCCGCCGGATCAAATCGGTATTCTTCGTTGCACATATCGTCTTTGACAATAATTTCACCCAGCTGTTTCAGGGTGGCCTCGAGCTCTTCGCGACCCAGACTGCGGAGCATATTTCTAACTTTTTCTTCATCGCGTTTGCAATCGCAAAACACGCCTTTTGGTTCGTACAGCCGTATATCTTCCTCGTGAAACAAGCGCGTGAGCAGGGTTTCTGCATCCAGATTCGTCAGCTCATCTGCGGTGACTGACGCCGCAAGCTGCTCTACCCGAGCCCAGCCATCGGCGTCTTTTTCATCCGCTTTCGGCAGCTTTTGCAACAATAATGCACCGGCGCCCTTCGCCGTGGCGGCAATCCACAAATGCGTCGGCAATTGTTCTGACTGATCAAAATAATGCTCAAAACATTCAGCCACCGTCAGCCCCGATACCGGCACGATGCTTTGGTACATTTGCCCGCTATCAAATTGCGACACGGTGAGGGCCACCCGTCCACCACCGACCCAATCCGCAAAACTAACCGGATGATCCTGCGGCTCAAATGAAGCCATGCCACGAATACCGAGATCGTTGGTGCAATCGATCACCGCCAGTTTCGCAAACGCACCGCCTTGAATCTGCAGGGTCGCGCGGCCCTTGTGTTTCAGCCCCGCACCAATCACTACCGCCACGCACGCCATTTCGCCTAAATGCGCGGTCACATTGGGCGGGTAATCGCGCCCCAACATCAGGCTCTGCCAAGCGCTGGAGAGACGAATGACTTGACCGCGAATATCGAGTTTATCGAGCGTGAAACGACGGCTAAAATCAGTGGCTAAATTCATACCTTGATTTTATCAACATCGAACAAGCCGCGCACACCCTCGCATGAAGTTTTCATGCTGGTTGTCATCCCTAACGGCTCCTTGTGAGGGATCTACCGCCTCGTGGCGCGACAAAATCAGTTTTAGAAGCTTAGGTTGCGCAGCTACCGAACCTACGAAATTACAACATCGGCTTCAAGCTTGGCTTTACAGGCAAAAAGTTTTTAAACACCGCGCCGATGCTGGGGTTTGCTATTCCACTGTCACGGACTTCGCCAAGTTACGTGGCTTGTCCACATCCGTTCCCTTCACCAATGCAGCGTGATACGCGAGCAATTGCACCGGGATTGCATGCACAATCGGCGAGAGTAAGCCTGAGTGGCGCGGGGCGCGAATCACGTGCACACCTTCGGACTCTTTGAAGTTGGAATCCAGATCGGTGAAGACAAAAAGTTCGCCGCCGCGCGCGCTTACTTCCTGCATATTAGATTTCACTTTTTCAAGCAGGGTGTCGTTGGGCGCAATCACCACCACCGGCATGGCACTATCGACCAATGCCAGCGGGCCATGTTTGAGCTCGCCTGCTGGATAGGCTTCGGCATGAATGTAGGAAATTTCTTTGAGCTTTAACGCGCCTTCAAGGGCAATCGGGTAATGCAGGCCGCGACCTAAAAATAGCGCGTGCTCTTTCTCAGCAAATTTTTGCGCCCATGCTTTGATTTGCGGCTCAAGATTTAATGCATGCTGGACACTGCCGGGCACATAGCGAAGCTGTTCGATGAAATCGGCTTCTTGCTGCACCGTCAACTGGCCATGTTCCTTGGCGAGCGTGAGGGCGAGAGCAAACAGCGCGATGAGTTGGGTGGTGAATGCCTTAGTCGAGGCAACGCCAATTTCCTTGCCGGCGCGCGTGTAGAACACCAGCTTGGAAGCGCGCGGAATGGCGCTCTCACGCACATTGCAGATGCTGAGTGTGTGGGTGTGGCCGAGCTCTTTGGCGCGCTTGAGCGCTTCCATCGTGTCGAGTGTTTCGCCGGATTGTGAAAGTGTGACGATGAGCTGGCGCGGGTTGGGGATCGAATCGCGATACCGATACTCGTGGCCCAGCTCGACGATGCATGGCAATTTTGCGATGCTCTCGATCCACTGTTTGCCGACCATGCTGGCATAGGAGCTGGTACCGGAGGCAAGAATCAATACGCTGTCGATCTGTTTAAAAACCTCAGCCGCGCCCTCGCCAAACAAACTGCTGTTGATGCCGTCGGCTAAGATCGCTTCGAGCGTGTCTGAGATTGCGCGTGGCTGCTCGTGAATTTCCTTCTGCATGAAATGTTGGTACGGGCCAAGATCGCTGGCATCGTCGGCCACTTCCGAAATATGAATCGCGCGCGCAACAATCTTGCCGCTGCTATCAGCAACTGTCACGCCCTCACGTGTGAGTGCCGCTACATCCCCTTCTTCGAGATACATGACGCGGCGCGTGACCGGCAAAATGGCCGAAACGTCGGACGCAATGAAATTTTCTTTATCTCCCAAACCGATCAATAGCGGGCAGCCAATGCGGGCGCAGGTCATGGTATTCAAATCGTTCAGCGTTACCACGCCAATCGCGTATGCGCCATGCAGATCGCGCACCGCGCGCTGGGTGGCGATAAATAAATTACCTGACGCTTTGAAATAATGATGAACGAGATGGGCAATAACTTCAGTATCGGTTTGCGAATCAAACACATAGCCGAGCCGCTTGAGACGTTCGCGTTGTTCTTCGTGATTCTCAATGATGCCGTTATGCACTACGGCAATTTCATCCGACGACATGTGGGGATGCGCATTTAATTCCGTTACGCCACCATGCGTGGCCCAACGCGTGTGGCCGATTCCCAAGACACCGGTGAGGCCTTCCGCCGCAATTCCGGCTTCCATTTCCGCCACACGGCCGACGCGGCGTACCCGCTTAATACCGTCGTTGACCACGGCTACACCGGCAGAATCGTAGCCGCGATATTCAAGCCGACGCAAACCTTCCGTAAGGATGGGAACGATATTACGATTGGCGATGCCACCGACGATGCCGCACATGAGAATTCTCCGATACCTTGATTAACACTCCATTATCGCGCGATGGCAATGGATTCTCCAACGGTTTCGGCGGCGATACCGCGATTAGGTGTTCTTGACGGGTCGCGTCCAACCCGCGAGGCTGATTTGTTCTTTTTTATTCAAGGTCAGCGTCGCCGGGGGGGCGTTTTTCCAAACGGTGGTGCCCGCGCCGATGGTGGCGCCCTTACCGATCGTCACCGGCGCGACCAGCTGTACGTCGGAACCGATCTGGACATTATCTTCAATGATGGTGCGATGCTTGTTTACGCCATCGTAATTGCAGGTAATGGTGCCCGCACCGACGTTGACATTGGCACCGATCGTGGTGTCACCGATATAGCTGAGATGATTGGCTTTGCTGCCCACGCCGATTTCGCTGGCTTTGACTTCGACAAAATTACCGATATGGGTATTATCAGCAAGCGTGGTGGCCGGGCGAATTCGGGCATAAGGGCCAATCCGTGCGCCTTTGCCGATAGTCGCGCCATCAATCGATGAAAATGGCAATATTTCCGTGTTTTCGCCAATGTGGCAATCTTTAAGAACGCAGTTCGCTCCGATTCTGACGTTGGCTGCGAGGTGTACTGCGCCCTCGAACAGGCAATTCACGTCAATAAAAACATCACTGATCGTGCCGTTGCCACAAGTGAGGGTGCCGCGTACATCAATGCGGGCCGGGTCGGCGAGAGAGGTGCCGTCTGCCATCAGGCGCTTCGCTATTTCGAGCTGATAGGTTCTCTCTAATTGGGCCAGCTGATCTTTACTGTTAATGCCGGCCACCTCCCATTCGGCGGCGGGTGAATGGGTTTCGACCGCAACGCCGTCGGCCACGGCCATGGCAAGAATATCGGTTAAATAATATTCACCCTGTGCATTGGCATTTTGCAGTTTTGGCAACCAGCTCGATAGCCATGCGACCGGACACGCAAGGAAACCCGTGTTGATTTCCATGATTTTGCGTTGCTCGTCAGAAGCATCCTTGTGCTCGACAATTGCGGTGACACGATGATGTTCATCGCGCAAAATGCGCCCCAAGCCGTCAGCATTCGCGACCGTCATCGTCAACCAGGCCAGCTTGTTTTCACCGGCGGCAGCCACCAATGTGGAAAGTGTCGCCGCTGAAATAAGCGGTACATCACCGTAGAGGATGAGTGCCACGCCGTCATTCGGCAAATGCGGCAACGCTTGTTGTACGGCATGCCCTGTACCCAACTGCGGTTCCTGCTTTGCCCAACTTAATTGAGACTTGGACGAGGCGATCGACGTTTGTGCGCGTACTTGTTCTCCGCCATGACCATACACAATGCAGATTGACGCGGGATCAAGCGTTTGTGCGGTCGCGAGTACGTGATGCAGCATGGGCTTACCCGCGATCGGGTGCAATACTTTTGGCAAGACGGATTTCATGCGCTTGCCCTGGCCGGCCGCGAGAACAATGATGTTGAGATTATTTTTCATGGGCGTGAGCGTGCGGCGGTTGAAAGCGATTTTGGCAGTGTCGGAAAATCAACGGAACCATGATGCTGCGTGAGATCTGATTCAACATCGAGTGGATAGTAACACTCAGCATAGTTGCACGTTGAACCCTCAATCTTGGCACGTGCGTTTGAAACATCGCTGGCGCAGCACGCAATTTAGCGTTACTCGTGTTGGCTTAGTCGTGTTGTAGCGACAGACAATTTACACGCCGATGAACCATGCACTCTAGTGTAGAAAGAAAATGATGGAAAAAAGACGAAAAAAAAGGCAGCGGAAGAATACTCCGCTGCCAATATTGTGTTGCGCCTCTAAACCGTTACATCCAAATTATAGCAAAAAAATAATTATTTGCGTAATTTTCTGATGGCTTGGAGCTGTGCCGCCAGTTGTGCTAGTTCCGCTACTACAAGCGCCCTGTCCTGGCCGGTTGCACGGTTAGCGAGTGCTTCCTCAGCTTGGCGTTTGGCTTCCATTACTTTGGCTTCATCGAGGTCATGAGCACGAATTGAGGTGTCCGCGAGGATCGTCAACGTCTTGGGCTGAACTTCCATAATCCCGCCTGAGACATAAACGATTTCCTCTCTATCCTGACCGGCCAACTTTACTTTCACGGTGCCCGGACGAATACGCGTCATCAACGGTGTATGACCTGGCAAGATACCCAGCTCACCGGTTTCACCCGGTGCGACCACCATTTCGGCTTCGCCTGAGAAGATGGCTTGTTCAGCAGAAACAATATTTACTTGTAAAGTTGCCATGCTAATTCCGGTTTTCGCTTCACTGGTTTTTCGTCAACTAAAAAATGATCCGGCTCTGCCGGTTATTTTTATCAAATCAAAATCGATAAAAGTAGGTTTTCACTTTTATCGAAATTTTTTAATTCATTTTCTTCGCTTTTTCAAACGCTTCATCAATACCGCCAACCATGTAAAACGCCTGCTCAGGCAGCGCATCACATTCGCCATCCACAATCATCTTGAAACCGCGGATGGTTTCTTTCAAGCTTACGTATTTTCCAGGCGAGCCGGTGAAAACTTCAGCAACGTGGAACGGCTGTGACAGGAAACGCTGAATCTTGCGTGCACGCGCCACCGCCAATTTATCTTCCGGCGACAACTCATCCATCCCCAGAATCGCAATAATGTCACGCAATTCCTTATAGCGCTGCAACGTGGCCTGCACGCGGCGGGTGACGGTGTAATGTTCTTCGCCGATCACGTTTGGATCGATCTGGCGTGATGTCGAATCCAGCGGATCGACGGCCGGATAAATACCAAGTGAAGCTATATCGCGCGACAACACCACGGTGGCATCCAAGTGCGCAAAGGTGGTTGCCGGTGAAGGATCGGTCAAGTCATCGGCGGGCACATATACGGCCTGGATTGAGGTGATCGAACCAGTTTTGGTGGAAGTGATACGTTCTTGCAACACGCCCATTTCTTCGGCCAGTGTCGGCTGATAGCCCACCGCAGAAGGCATACGACCCAATAGGGCTGACACTTCCGTGCCGGCCAGGGTGTAGCGATAGATGTTATCGACGAAGAACAAAATGTCGCGGCCTTCGTCACGGAATTTCTCCGCCATGGTCAAACCGGAAAGCGCCACACGCAAGCGGTTGCCTGGTGGCTCATTCATCTGGCCGAACACCATTGCCACTTTAGACTTGGAGAGATCGTCTTTATTGATAACGCCCGCATCCGTCATCTCGTGATAAAAGTCGTTACCTTCACGAGTACGCTCACCCACGCCCGCAAACACCGACAAACCCGAGTGCTCCTTGGCGATGTTGTTGATGAGTTCCAGCATGTTCACGGTCTTGCCCACCCCCGCGCCGCCGAACAAGCCCACTTTGCCGCCTTTGGCAAACGGGCAGATCAGATCAATAACTTTAATACCCGTCTCAAGCAAATCAACCGACGGTGAAAGCTCGTCAAATTTAGGCGCAGCTTGATGAATCTCGCGACGCTCTTCGCATTGGATCGGGCCTTGCTCGTCAATCGGGCGACCCAACACATCCATGATTCGACCCAGCGTGCCCAATCCCACTGGCACGCGAATACCCGCACCGGTGCCATTAACTTTCATGCCGCGACGGATACCGTCGGATGAGCCCATCGCGATGCAGCGCACCACGCCGTCGCCGAGCTGCTGTTCTACTTCGAAGGTGAGACCTTTTTCAGCAAAACTGGCTTGGTCGCTGTCTTGCAGCGTAAGCGCTTCGTAGACTTTCGGGATGGCACCGTGGGGAAACTGGATGTCTACCACCGCACCGATACATTGAACGACTGTTCCTTGGCTCATGATCAATTCCTAAACTAAATTTAATTCGAATTCTGTGATGGGCAAATGCTTGCGACTAAACAGCCGCCGCGCCGCCCACAATTTCTGACAATTCTTTGGTAATCGCTGCCTGACGAGCCTTGTTATAGGTCAGCTTCAAGTCACCAATTACTTTTTTTGCATTATCGGTAGCTGACTTCATCGCGACCATGCGAGCCGATTGTTCAGACGCGATATTTTCCGAAACCGCCTGATACACAATCGCCTCAACATAACGCACCAGCAATTCATCCAGCACCACTTTTGGATCAGGTTCGTAAATATAGTCCCACGACGAATCTGGCGCGCCCAGCTTTTCACCGGTTAGCGGTAACAGCTGCTCACAAACAGGCTCTTGACGCATGGTGTTGACGAACTTCGTGTAGCAAAGATACAGCGCGTCAATTTTGCCTTCGCTAAACGCGTCGAGCTGAATCTTGACGGGGCCGATCATTTTGTCCAGATGCGGCTTATCGCCCAGACCTAAAACATGCGACACCACCGGGATCCCGTAGCGCTGTAAAAACGAGAAACCTTTGGTGCCAATTGCGGTACCTTGCACCTTGGCATTGCTGGCTTCCCATTCTTTAACCTTGGTCACCATCAAGCGCATCACGTTAGTATTCAAACCGCCGCACAGGCCCTTGTCTGAGGTAACCATAATCACGCCGACGTTGCGAACTTCGCCGCGCTTCATCAAAAACGGATGTTTGTAATCTGGGTTCGCGTGCGACAAATTAGCGGCCACGCTACGAATTTTTTCGCCATATGGGCGGGCGGCGCGCATGCGTTCCTGCGCCTTGCGCATCTTGGCTGCCGCCACCATTTCCATGGCCTTGGTGATCTTGCGCGTATTCTCTACGCTCTTGATCTTAGTGCGAATTTCTTTTGAGCCTGCCATATGATCTTTAAACCCTTGGTCTTCTTAAACCTTTTGTGTTTCGCTAAAAACAATATTCAGCAAAACCACTATCTTGGTAAGTTTAGTAAGCGCCGGTTTTCTTGAAGTCCGCTACCGCCACATGCAGTGCTTTTTCGTCCGCATCCGACAAATTATTTGCCTTGTCGATAGAGTCAATTAGCGATGCATATTTAGATTTCACGAAATCGCGCAAGGACTTTTCAAATGCAAGCGCTTTGCTCACTTCCACGTCATCCATGTAATTGTTATTCACCGCGAACAAACTCAACGCCATTTCCCAAACCTGCATCGGCGAATATTGCGCCTGCTTCATTAATTCAGTCACCAACTTGCCGCGCTC
>JANYGV010000270.1 GCA_025359285.1 Burkholderiales bacterium | reverse complement strand
TTGGGCGTATCGCTTCGAAGCCTACACCCCACCTGCCAAACGCAAACTCGGCTACTACGCGCTACCGCTGCTGTGGCAATCGCAAGTGATTGGTTGGGCGAATGCGAAGATTGATGCCGGGCGATTGAATATTGAGTTTGGATTTGTAGGATTGAAGCCGAAAGCGCGGGCGTTTAGGGCAGCGCTGGATGAAGAGGTGGAGCGGTTTCGGGGGGTTTTTGCGGTGTTGATGCTCAACTAACAACGACCGATTCCCAACCATCGTAGTCTCCGCCATATTTAGCCGCCAAATTGAATAGCGGATCAGTCACGGAATCTATTTTGCCAAAGCTCGGCACATCTGTACGCCACACTTGAGCGGTGTAGCGATCACTATCTTCATCTGGCTCCGACGACACTCGCACCGCGAATCCAAGTTTAATGGCGCCGTCAATGAACGCATCTCGGCTCGCAGCGTTTGAAAAATGAATCCAGTGGTCAATCTCTCGCCCTTCGACTAACTTATCGCCGTGACGCTCCAGCGCCTCGCACACTCTTCGATTTTCAATTCCTCGTCGGTCGCGATCGCTTGGGTAAAGGTACGAAAGGTAGGTTGACCAGCCTTGATCCTCGTTTGTGTCCGCGTCATAGGTGTAACTGGGGAATGAGCGTAAAGATGCGGCCACTCGGCGCCCCCAGTCTTGGGGATGTGCAGTGTAAAAATAGAAATCCCGGCAGGAATTTGTCGTGCAACGTCCAACGTAATCTGTGCCAGATTCAACGAGGTTTTTTCGTAGGGCATCCTCAATTAAAATAAGGGTATCAAACTCTTCTCGGCTCGAAAGGCCATCACCGCGCGGTGCATTCATGTTCAAATTAACGTAGGCCATATAAGGCAAATCCGCATTTGGCGCGTTAGCGATTGCGCCAAGATCGACGTAGATTGAAGCAGGTCGGTCGTCTACAAGTAAAGGGTAAAAATCCCAGTCTTTTGTCATTTTCATTTTCATTTTCACGAAATTAGCGCATCTGCGCAATCAGCTCTTAACCTCGTAACATTGCGAGCACGATTATAGGTGTCATTTCGTAAATCAAGCTAGCTCTGCGCAATGCATCGTTCACAGCGAGTAGATATAAACTCGGGCGGGTTTGTGCCTGCCCAGCCTGTTAGCGACGCGTAGAACCATTTTCTCTCGGACGTAAACTTGAAATTTATCCGTATTTGGGCTTCTCCAGTATTTCCAAACACAACCAGCGTTCGGCATTCGGCATTGCATTATTAAATTGCGTTATTAAATTGCACACCCCGCAACATTGGCTGTTTTGTTTGGCATAGTTCGTACATCGCGTGAAAAGGAACCATGATGACTCTGTTTATACCGCGTGCAGGTGAGATCACCACACAGCCCCGATCAATCTTTGGCAGGAATTACCGCATATGAAAACAGCCTGCTTAACGCGATTATTGGCGACCATATTTGTGTTTACATCGGACGTCGGAATTGCTGCTCCAGAAACAAGCCCCACACCTAAAAATATTCCTAAATCCTCCACAGATGGAGCAAAGTCCATGTCACAAATTGCCGAAGGTGCATTCGACGTAAAACTGATTCCGCAGCCCGCCGATCCTGCGGGCGGTGAATCCATTGGCCGCATGTTGCTGGATAAGCGCTTTCACGGCGTGCTGGATGCCACAAGCCGTGGGCAAATGCTGGCGATGCGAACCGCGGTGGAGGGCTCGGCGGGTTATGTGGCGATGGAAGTGGTTACCGGCAAGCTGGAAGGTCGCCAAGGCAGCTTTGTGTTGCAACACAGCGGCACCATGAATCGCGGTGCAGCCACGCTCATATTGACCGTGGTGCCGGATTCGGGCACCGGCGAGCTGGCGGGGCTTTCAGGCAGTATGACGATTGATATCACCGCTGGAAAACACAATTATCGGTTTGACTATAGCTTGCCGAAAACGCATTGATGACGCGTAAGGAAAAATCAACGCGAATGAGCATAAAAAATAAAAAGCCGCACGAAATATCGTCCGGCTTTTTAAATCGCGTTAAGTGGAAGCGGGATTTTGGCTACTTTGTCTTTTCTTTCACCACTTTAATAAACTCGTTGTATTCCTCAACCGATACATTGCCGGCCTCAATATGCGCATCGGCGGCGCGGCGCATTTCGGTTGAATAGGCGGTCAGGCAATCGCGGTAGGTGGCGAGCGCCGCGTTGAGTTCTTTTAGTTCGTCGTTCGTCTTCGGCTTGCCGGCCACTTCAGGTTTGACGCAACTATGCTTGGGCACGTTGATGGGCTTCAGTGCTGGGGCGGCAGGTGCAGATACCGGTGCGACTGCGGGCGCTGGTGTAGCGGCAGGTGCAGGCTTGCTGTCTTGCGCAAAGGCGGGGGCGGCGACCGCAATGAAGGCTATTGAAACGAGGGCGGAGAGTTTGTTCATGCTCAAAATCTTTCGTGAAATTAAAAATTCGGGGTCATCAGCAGTCAGGCAATGGAATGCAGAGACTCAATCGTAAACTAATCTTGAGGAGTTGCACAAACCACTGAAGATGAATAACAATTCCTCAGCAAACCCCAGCATTGGCGGGCTTTGACAAGCAAAAATGCTTGTCAAGCCGCTTCTATACTAGGGTTCTAACTATTTATGGCTTGTATTGTTGTTGGCGTCAGCCGGGACGAGTCCACAGAAACGCCAGATTGAGAATAAAAGGCACCGCGAGAATAATGGCCGAGCAAAAGTAAGCGGAACGAAAAATCGAGTACGCCTCTGCGTATGGTTTTCCATCCGATGCGCTAGGCAACAGCACTTCGCGCCATAAAAACGGGTGGAAAAAAGTGAAGAACGAAAAGGCGAAAGTCTTGGGGAACGCGGCGCTGATTTGCGGAAATGATTTGTTCAAAAAAACTTTGAGTCGGTTAAATTCAAACGCAAAAACATAGACCGCGCCGACGAACGTGGTGAACGCAAACGCACTCAAGAATCGGGTTGCCGAGCCGACAAAAAAAGTGCTGGCAACATAGAGGGCGACCGCAAAACTCCAGGTGCGCCAATAAAGTGGAATATACGATCGGTACGGTGGCATTGACACGTAAAAATTGGTATTTATTCGTGTTGGGTGGTGGAGTGAGGACGTAGGCGCGGACCGCAGCGACAACTAACTGGCGGCTTTTTGCGACAAGCGCGTTTCAGCTTTTTGTAATAACCACGACTGCACCGATTTAACGATGCCGTCTTTGTTAAGACCGCAATCTGCCAGCAGCACCGCAGGATCACCGTGCTCGACAAAAGCATCTGGCAGACCTAGCTGCAAGACAGGAATATTTAGGCCTTGCGCTTCAAGCGACTCCAGCACCGCACTGCCTGCGCCGCCCATAACCACGTTTTCTTCGATGGTGACCAAATAATCATGCGTGGTGGCGAGCTTAAAAATAAGCGCTTCATCAATCGGCTTGACGAAACGCATATTGGCGACCGCTGCGTTCAACTCCTCGCCCGCATCGCTAGCCGGTTTGACCATCGAGCCGAAGGCGAGAATAGCGACGCGCTTGGGCGCGAAACCCTTGATTTCTCGAACGACAATACCCCTGCCCACCGGCAATGCTGCCATCTCGTTCTGGATGGCGATACCGGGCCCGTTGCCGCGCGGATAGCGCACCGCTGTGGGTGAATCCAGCGTGAACGCGGTGTACAACATTTGCCGACATTCATCTTCATTTGACGCAGCCATTACGGTCATATTTGGGATGCAGCGTATGAACGACATATCAAACGCGCCATGATGCGTGGGACCATCCGCACCAACTAAACCACCGCGATCCAACGCGAATATCACCGGCAAATTTTGTAACGCCACGTCGTGAATAAGCTGGTCATAACCACGCTGCATGAAGGTGGAATAAATCGCCAACACTGGCTTCATGCCATCTGCCGCCAAGCCTGCCGCGAATGTGACGGCGTGCTGTTCGGCGATCGCCACGTCGAAATAGCGGCCCGGAAATTCCTGCGAAAATTTAACCAACCCGGAGCCTTCGCGCATCGCGGGCGTGATGCCGACCAAGCGCTTGTCGGCACGCGCCATATCGCACAGCCAATCGCCGAAAACTTGTGTGTAAGTGGGTTTCGGTTTTACATCTGGCGCCGCCACCGTCTTGATAATGCCGATCTTCGGATCAAACTTGGATGGCCCGTGGTAGTTGATCGGATCATCTTCCGCGAGCTTGTAACCCTGACCCTTTTTGGTCACGATATGCAAAAACTGCGGACCGCCGAGCTTTTTGATATTGCTCAGCGTTTCGACCAATACGTCGACGTTATGACCGTCAATCGGGCCCACGTAATTGAAGCCGAATTCCTCAAACATGGTCGAGGGCGAGATCATGCCTTTGGCGTGCTCTTCAACGCGTTTGGCAATTTCTTTAAACGTTGGCGTGGCGGACAAAATCCGTTCGGCCGTTTTTTTGGTATTCGCATAAAAGCGACCCGACATCAGCTTTGCAAAATAATTATTCAGCGCGCCGATCGATTCTGAAATCGACATATCGTTGTCGTTCAAGATCACGATGACATCTTCGCGACCCACATTATTCATTGCCTCAAACGCCATGCCGCCGGTGATCGCGCCGTCACCAATAATGGCGACTGACTTACGATTCCTGCCGGACAAACGCGACGCCACCGCCATGCCGAGCGCGGCTGAAATCGAGGTGGAGGAATGCGCGGTGCCAAAGGTATCGTAAGGACTTTCTTCGCGGCGCGGGAAGCCTGCGATACCACCCTTTTGGCGCAGCTTCGGCATGGCAGCTTTGCGACCGGTCAAAATTTTATGGCCATAGGTTTGATGGCCCACGTCCCATACCAGCCGGTCTTCAGGTGTGTTGAACACATAGTGCAGCGCGATGGTGAGCTCAACTGTGCCTAAATTAGACGAGAAATGACCGCCGGTAGTGGAGACAGAATCGACAATGAATTCGCGCAGCTCAACCGCCAACGCCGGTAAATCGCGGCGATCCAGTTTGCGCAGGTCGGCGGGATCCGAAATAGGATCAAGCAGCGGATATTTTGTCGTTGTGGTCATAAATTTAGTTTTTTCTGCTTCACCATTGTCACAAAAATACGGCAAACTTTTGCTAAAACTTACGTTGAATTTAACTTTCCCGTCGTACGATAAATTCGGCAAGCTGGCGCAGACGATTAGCCTTTTCGCCAAAACTTTCCACGGCTGCGTGCGCATCAGTGAGCAATTCATCGGCGAAACGCTTGGCCGGTGCCAAGCCCATCAGACTGACATAAGTTGGTTTGTTTGCGTCTTGATCTTTCCCCGACGTCTTACCTAACTTCTCTGTATTAGACTCGCAATCGAGAATATCGTCTACTACCTGAAAAGCCAACCCCACGCACTTGGCATAGCGATCAAGATGCTGCATTTCATTTGCCTGGAGGGCACGGCCGCACAATGCGCCCAACTGGACAGACGCGCGAATCAATGCGCCGGTTTTCAGAATGTGCATATATTCAAGTTCCGGCAGGGTGATTGTTTTGTTTACACTCGCCAAATCAATCGCCTGACCGCCTGCCATGCCGTGCGAACCGCAGGCCTTGGTGAAATGCTGGATCATTTGCAGCTGTATTTCAGCCGAATCCGTCAACTTATGAGTGCTTACTATCTCAAATGCCAACGCCTGTAGTGCATCTCCGGCCAGCAGCGCAGTAGCCTCGTCAAATTCAATGTGACACGTTGGACGACCGCGACGCAATATATCGTTGTCCATGCAGGGCAAATCGTCGTGAATTAACGAATAGGCATGCACGAATTCCACCGCTGCCGACACCAATTTTAGGCGTGCTGGGTCTGCGTCGGTCACCAAGCCCGCCGCAAATGCGAGCATCGGTCGGACACGCTTACCGCCGCCCAACGAGGAGTAGCGCATGGCCGCGTGAAGGCGCTGGGGCTGAGTATTGGGCGACGGCAGTAAATCGCTGAGCGTGCGCTCCATGTCCATCGCGACTTGCCGCGACCAATCTTGAAAATCACTCATTTTTTATCTCATTCAATCAAGATTCTGCATCCTGCTGAAAATCTTTGAGAGTGCCGCCTGCGCCACCCGCCGTGCCACCCGCCGTGCCACTATCAAGCACCTGAATGCGCTGCTGGGCGTCACTCAATACTTTTTCGCAATATTTGATTAATTCCGCACCCCGTTGATACGCGCTGAGCGACTCCTCCAATGGCAATTGGCCGCTTTCCATTTTTTCAACCAGTAAATCGAGCTCGGCCATCGCGGCTTCGAAGTTTTTAGGGGGAGTTCCAAGTAGTGGTTTAGCCATGACGGTTCTCAAAGGTGATACAAAGAGCTTATAAAAAGCAATCTAAAATCATAACCGAATCACGCAATGTCAGTCCATTGCTGAAAAACGCCGGAAACAGAACCCGACCCGCGAGATGCAGCAAGACAGCGGAAAGCGGCGCTTTTACCTATTTTTACGTGGTTTTGGATCGTGCTTGCTTGCCTTTTTGCCCCCTCTAGGGCAGAATCGCGGGTCCATTTCCCGTGTCGAAAGCGTTTTTCGACACATTTTTGCGGGACGGAGCAAGCGGAGTTAAAAGCTAGTTTTCTCGATCGCCCGGGTGTTGTTTTTACTTTGGTTATCTCGCCTTAATTAAGCGAGAAATTGGAGGTAAGGACTATGTCCATATTGCTAGGGCACCGGGAACTAAAACCCGTTGCAACCCAACTTCCTTTAAGTTGGTATTTTGATCCTGCCATTTACCAGCGCGAGCTCGAAGTTTTCTTCAAGCGAGGGCCCGGCTACGTCGGACATTCGTTGATGGTGCCGAACGAAAATGACTACCGGGTGCTCGAAATGACCGATGGCGCGTGGTCCCTGGTAAATAATGCTGACCAAATCGACTTGGTATCAAACGTCTGTCGTCATCGCCAGGCAGTGATGCTGCGCGGCGCAGGCACGCTGTCGAGCGGCAATATCGTATGCCCGCTGCATCGCTGGACATACGACGGCGAAGGAAAATTACGGGGTGCGCCCCATTTTGCAGAGCAACCTTGCCTCGATTTGCCGCGCAAAAAATTGCAAAACTGGAAAGGCATGCTGTTTCAGGGGCAGCGCGATATTGCAGGCGATTTAGGCAAGCTGGGCTGCGCCAAAGATTTGGATTTCGATGGCTATGTGCTGAACAAAATTGAAGTCACTGAATACAATTTCAACTGGAAAACGTTTATTGAAGTGTATTTGGAGGACTATCACGTCGGCCCGTTTCATCCAGGCTTAGGCCAGTTTGTGGATTGCGAAAACTTGAACTGGGAATTTGGCGATTGGTATAGCGTGCAGACCGTGGGCGTACATAAAGCGCTGCAAAAACCGGGCTCCGCGATTTATAAACAGTGGCATGATTCGGTGATGAATTTTCGCGGCGGCGAAGTCCCACCACAGGGTGCGATTTGGCTCACTTATTACCCCAACGTGATGGTCGAATGGTATCCACATGTGCTGGTGGTATCGACCATTGTGCCGCGTGGGGTGGGCGCATGCAGCAATGTGGTTGAGTTTTATTACCCGGAAGAAATTCAACATTTCGAGCCCGAATTCATCGCCGCGCACCAACAGGCGTATAACGAAACCGCGGTTGAGGATGAAGAAATTTGCCAGCGGATGAACGATGGCCGCAAGCTGTTATGGCGAGAAGGTCGCGACGAGCAAGGGCCGTATCAAAGCCCGATGGAAGATGGTCTCGTGCATTTCCATGAATTTATCCAATCGCAGATGCACGGGAATTGAAGATCGCCTTGATCACCGCGCTAACGTTTGCCGCCTGCCGCTACAGCAACGACCACAGCAATAGCGGTGGCAGCCGTATGACGCTGACGGCATGACCTCATCATGGATGCTGATTGCCGGCGCACTGTTCGCGACCATGGGCACCTTCGCCAAGCTGCTGGGCACGAAATTCAGCGGTGCTGAGTTATCGCTATATCGATCACTGGTCGGACTGGTGATTGTCGGCGGGTTCATTTTATGGAAACGTTCATCGGTGCTCACCCCCTTCTGGCGCGGCCATTTCTGGCGCGGAACCACTGGCACCGTTTCACTCATCGGCTACTTTTATGCCATGACCAAACTTCCGCTCGCCACCGCGATCACGCTCAATTACACCTCGCCGATTTTTCTGACTATTCTCTCCAGCGTGTTGTTGAAAGAGAAGCTGAGTCGGCGTTTGGTGTTCGCGATTGCGCTTGGCTTTATCGGCGTTGCGCTACTACTGCGGCCCACTTTCGAAGGTGAAAATGCGCATGCTGGCTTCATCGGTCTCGCCTCTGGTTTTTTTGCAGCATGCGCGTATTTGAATGTGAAAAAACTGGGCGATGCTGGCGAGCCGGAGTGGCGAGTTGTGTTTTATTTTGCGGTAGCAGGCGCGATCGGTTCAGCGATTTTTCAAACCCTAGCCACAGGGTCGTTTCAAGCCATAAATACTTCAAACATGCCGTATTTGCTGGGCCTTGGCATTGCGGCGACCGGAGCGCAGCTGGCGATGACGCGGGCCTACCATAGCGGCAACACACTGGTGGTCGGTGCATTCGCGTATTCAACGGTGATCTTCGCCTCGCTAGCGGGCATTTTTATATTCAACGAAGTTTTACCGCCCATTGCGTGGGTAGGCATGGCGATTATTGTCGTCAGTGGCTTGCTGGCGAAACGTGCTGACAAAAAGCTTCAAACCACGTTAGCGAAAACTTCCGCTTAAGGCAATTAGCGGGATAATTGACGTCCACTTTGAGGACACAAGATGCTTATTTCCACAATTGAGTTAAACGCAAAACTAGACGCAAAACTAGACGCGAAAATTGGCGATCCCCATTACGTGATTTTCGATTGTCGACACGATCTTTTCGACCTCGGTAAAGGCGAGCTTTTATATCGCGAAGGCCATATTCCCGGCGCGATTTTTGCGAATCTGGATACCGATTTGTCGGGCGAGAAATCTGGCCGCAATGGTCGTCATCCCCTGCCCTCGCCGGCAGCGTTCACCGCATTTTTAGCACGTAATGGCGTAACCAATACCACGCAGATTGTGGCCTATGACGATGTCGGCGGCCAGTTCGCATCGCGGCTTTGGTGGCTCGCACGATGGATTGGTTTGACTCATGCCTCGCTGCTGGATGGCGGCATCGCGAAATGGATTGCCGATGGCCATGCGCTGTCGCGCGATGTACCCTTGCCCAAACCGGCAGCGCTACGAGGGCACGCCGATCCGCTGATGGTGTTGAGTGTAGATGAGGTCGAAACGGGCCTGAAAAATCCTGCATTAACATTGATTGATGCAAGAGCGCCCGAGCGTTATCGGGGCGATATTGAGCCGATTGATCCGGTGGCAGGCCACATTGCAGGTGCGAAAAACAGATTTTACAAAGAGAATTTAAACGCTGATCTGACCATGCGGCCGCCGGCAGAAATTAATGCCGCCTTCGCGTCAATGATGAACGCACCGCGCGCAGCTGAGGTCGTTCATCAATGCGGCTCGGGCGTCACGGCTTGCGCGAATATT
>JANYGV010000229.1 GCA_025359285.1 Burkholderiales bacterium | reverse complement strand
TGCATGCCCAGGGTGGGTTGGCGGTATGAGGAGACGGGGAAATCCCCGGATAACACGCATCAATGCGAGGGTAATGTGACTTAAATATCTTTAAACATCTGAACATCCAGACGTAGACGCGCAAAAAAGCACGCTCACCACGTGACCGGAGATAAACGTAGATTTCGAGAAGTTCCCATGATAGCAAGCTCCTTATTTCGCGGGCCGTTTGAAGCAAAAATGCCCCAAACGCCGCGCTGGTGCTGCGTGCCGGCGCTCGTGCTCGCGCGCGTGCTGGCGCTGGTGCTGTGTTGTGTTGTGAGGCTGCGATAATTCGAAGCCTCTGGTAATGGTTTATATTTTCGTCACTACTGATGACGGCTGCACAATATTTTTGCTAAAGTTTAGGTTCACTAAAGGAGTCTTTCATGCGCAAAACCATGGGTTCATTCATTTCGTTTGTTTTCGCTTTTGCTGTTACGTTTATTCCCGTCAGTCTCTCGGTCGCTGCACCCGCGGGCACCAGCGGCCCCTACGATGAAGCCGCCGATGCAAAGCGGGATATCGCCGCCACATTGGCCGAGGCGCAGCGAGCCATGGTGCCCGTGATTGTGGTGTTTGGCGCCAATTGGTGTGGCGATTGCAAGATGCTGGATATGGCGTTTAAAACCGGCGCGTCGGCACCGCTTATTGCCGAGAAATTTAAAGTAGTGAAGGTCAATGTAGGCCGCTTTGACCGCAATGTTGATGTGGCCGAATCGTACGGCGTGCCGCTGAAAAGCGGCATTCCAGCGGTGGCAATACTTTCAGCGCAAGGCAAAGTGACGTATGCCACCCGCGCCGGTGAATTGGCCGATGCGCGGAAGATGGGTGACGACGGTGTTTATGAGTTTTTCAAGAAAGTGGCGACGCCGGGAAAATAGCGTGTCAATAGCGCGTAAATGGCGCGCTTAACCAAGTGGCTTAAGTTAAATGGCCTGAGCGAAATGGTCTAAGCGAAATGGTCTAAGTAAAATGGCTTAAGCATACTTCGTTTGAATTTCCGGTTTCATCAATACCGCCAATCGCGTCGCGTTGCGCGCGACCATGCCGTAAATCGATAGCTGTGGATTCGCACCGATGCTGGTCGGAAACGCAGAGCCATCGAATACCCACAAATTATCGAGCTGATGGTGGCGACCGTCGCCGCGTGTAACGCTCATGCGCACATCCGCACCCATCGCGCAGCCGCCCATCACGTGTGCGCTGGCGATGCGGGTGCGCAATGTTTCCATCGGCAGCGATTCAATTAACTTTTTAGCGTCCGTCCAGGAACACATCGGCTTGGAATCTTCGTGCAGCGGCATCACGATTTTCGCGCCTGCCGCAAATTGCACTTCTGCCATTACCAGTAAAGATCGGCGCACGCCATGCCACACATAATCGGTAATTTTATAGTCAAGGATTGGGCTGCCATCCGCGCGAATACCCACGCTGCCACCGACGCTGCCGTCGTGAAAACCATCGCGCATCAACGCAATCGCAACATGCATATTCGGCAGGCGCTTCATCCATGTCGCATGTTCTGCGCCAAAACCTTGCAGTGTGATGCCGGCCAAAATCGGATGAATCGGCGGCGCTTCCAGTTTGTAGCCAATTACATCATCGACCGGTTGCGTGTCCAAAAAATGATCGGAATAAATGGTTTGCGGTGCGCCGGAATAGGCTTCCACCTTGCCGTCCATAATCGCTGCGCTCACTGATGATGGGTGTAAAAATGTTCGCTTGCCAAGTGTTGCATGCGGGTCAGGTAATTTTGACCGCAGCATCAGCGCGGGGTTATTGATCGCGCCACCGGCCAGCACATAGTGTTTTGCCGTGACACGAATTTTATATTTGCCACCAGCTACACCGTCGCGATCCATACCGACCGCCACCAAGCTGGTGATGCGACCGTAACGATTCGCGAGTCGCTCCACGCGCGTGGAATGGATCAGCGATAGGCCATGATCGAGTGCGAAAGGAATCGTCGTCACCAGCATCGATTGCTTCGCGTTGGTTGGACAACCCATGCCGCAGTAGCCTAAATTCCAGCAGCCTTTTACATTGCGGTTAATCGCGGCAGCAGGAATGCCCAGTTTGTCGCAGCCGCGTTTTAAAATATCGTTGTTCTCATTCGGTGCCACCGCCCACGGGGTAATCGATAGCCGCGCTTCCATTTTTTGAAACCACGGCAGCATGTCGGCCACGTTGTAATCTTTCAAGCCCCATACCCGCTGCCAGTGCGCCAAGGTGGTAGGCGGCGTGCGAAAACTCGATGTCCAGTTCACCGTGGTCGAGCCGCCAACGGCACGGCCCTGCAAAATCACGATGCCTTTATCTTTGGTTTGGCGGCCAGCAGATTCCTGATAAAGCTGCGGATACGCATCGCGTTCGCGCATGCGGAAATCGGTTGACGATTTGAACGGGCCTTCTTCAATCATCACCACATTCAAACCCGCCGCCGTCAAAATTTCTGCCGTGGTGCCGCCCCCCGCGCCCGAGCCGACGATAACGACATCGCATTCCATATCGATATCCCCAGTCAGGCGTGAACCGTCGAGCACTTTCCAGCCGCGCGATTTGTCTTCACGTGCAATTTTGATGAAATCAGGAATCACACTTGCCGTCATTGCAGGCCCAGCTCTTTTGCAAACGGCGGGCCACCATAGCCAATCTTGCCCCATGAAAGTGGATTGCCGTACCAGCATGCGATCATCAATCGCACCAGCGCCTGATAGCCCTGCTGTAACAGCGCGAAACGATGATTGCGCCAGCGTTTGAGGAATTGTTTAATTTCATCCTCGGTCGCGTTTGGCCACGATGCAGAAATGCCGACCACGAAGCGCCGTGTGATGGGCATCGTGAGCAAACTCAATAATTCTTCCACTTCGCGCTGTACCGCAGGCGATAAGCCCGCGACGGTGCGATCAAATGCTTCCACCACTTCGTTGATCGCGATTTGGCGTGACACCACATCCTCTGGCAAGCTGCCTGCCAAAATCACGGATGCCAACGCGGCAATAACGTCAGCGTCGCTGTTGGCGAGTTTTCTAAGGTCTAGCGAGCCGCGACCAAGATCGGGATTGGCAATCGCAATCGCAAACGCATTGCGGTTAAGTGAGCGCGTGACCGCCAACGCAAGCGCACCAGCGATGCCGACTTTCAAAAACTGGCGGCGATTTTTTTGCGCAGGTCTAAAAGGTTGCACAGGCCGAAAAAGCTGAGAGGGCCGAAAAGACTGAAAACGCGGCGTCATTTCAGTAGCAACTTCAACATCTGCTCTACCCGCTTGCCGTACGGTGGCTTGAGCAGATTAAGGCCATTCAGTTTGGGCTGACGAAATATCGGCTTTAATTTTGAGAATGTGTCAAAGCCAAATTTGCCATGATAAGCGCCCATTCCCGACGGGCCAACGCCACCAAAGGGCAATTCATCTTGCGAAATATGCAGCAAGGTTTCGTTGATGGTGACGCCACCTGCGACGGTCTCATCCAATACCCGCTCAATGTTGTGATGATCGCGCCCAAAATAATAGAGCGCCAAGGGGCGCGGATGATCGTTCACGTATTGAAGCGCATCGTCAAAAGAATCGTAAGGCACCAACGGCAAAATCGGTCCAAAAATTTCCTCTTGCATCAGCAGCATATTTTCATTCACACCGTGAACCAGCGTAGGGGCGATTTTTTGCACGGTTTGATGATGAATGTCGAGTAGTTCATTCGCAGAGGAAATGGAGGTGATTGATGCCCCTTTTGACGCGGCATCCGCCAAATAATTTTGCAATCTCTCAACATGACGTTGATTGACGATGCTGGTGTAATCGGGGTTGTTGGCGAGTGTCGGATAGAGCGCGGCCACGGCGTGCTTTGCGGCCTCAATAAATGCCGCTTCTTTATCGCGTGGTAGCAGCACGTAATCTGGTGCGATGCAGGTCTGCCCGGCGTTCAAACATTTGCCGAAAATAATTTTCTGTGCAGCTTCGACGATATCTGCGTCAGGGCCAATAATGGCCGGAGACTTACCGCCCAATTCCAGCGTGACCGGCGTTAAATTTTCGGCCGCGGCGCGCATCACTTGGCGGCCTACTGAGGTTGAGCCGGTAAACAACAAATGATCGAAAGGCAAGGCGGAAAACTCAACCGCGATTTTTGCATCGCCGGTAATCACGGCAACTTGATCTGACGCAAAATTTGTGGCGATCAGCTTGGCGAATAATTCACCAAAGCGCGGCGTGAATTCACTCATCTTAATCAGTACGCGATTGCCCGCGCCAAGTGCGGCCACCAGCGGGCCAATCGCCAGCATCAGCGGGTAATTCCACGGCACGATGATGCCGACTACGCCAAGTGGCTGGGGGCGAATTTCTGTTCGGGCCGGCATGAACCAAAGCGACGCAAAACCGCGAGAAGGCGACATCCATGACCTAACATGTGCCCGTGCGTGACGGATCGCTGACAGAGCTGGAAATATTTCGAGCAGCTGTGTTTCATGCGTAGAGCGGTTGCCAAAATCAGCGCTGATTGCGGCTTGAATAGCAGCGCTATTCTCAACCAACAAATGCCCTAATTTTTCCAACGCAACACGCCTTGTATCAGCGCGAGGACAACGATCAAGTTCATACGCGGCGCGCGCGTGCAAAAATTGATTTTGCAGTTTGGTGGCTGCGCTGGTTGCGTTTGCGTTAACGGTGCTGCTCGAATTCATAAATCGTCGGGTTATAGACCAGATGGACGCTTAGAATACCAGCGCAGCAGAGTCACCGAAGTGTTCAATTAGATTGAATCCTCTAAATTGTGGCGACGCAGCAATTAGAATACGAACATGATTGAAAACTTGAAAAAACTGGAAGCGTTACGCGACACGGTGTCGCTTGCAATACACGACACCGCTTTTTTTTCACGCGTAAAAACGGTGAAGGCGTGGCAACAGCAGCGATTAAAGCGCACCTATCCTGATTTGGCGGCAGATGTACGCTACGGGCCTGCCACTATGTTTTTCATGGACGAACTTTATGGCATCAAGGATTCTGCGCTGCGGGATCGCGACCTAATCCGAATGTATCCGACTATCAAACGTATGTTGCCGCAATTTGCCTACGATGCGGTCAGCAAGGCGCTGGAACTCGATGTGATCTCGGAGGAATTCGATCAAATGCTGGCGAAAAAAATAGGCGATGAGGTCATTACCGAAGCCAATTACGCTGAAGCATTTCGTCAAGCGGGTACAAAAAAGGATCGTTTGCGACAGGTCGAGTTGATGCGCGCCGTGGGCGCTGAGCTTGATGTGGTGGTGAAAAAACCGATGATTTATTCGACGCTGCGTTTGCTGCGTACGCCAGCCCGTCTTGCTGGGCTGTCAAATATGCAGCAGTTTCTGGAAGCTGGCTTCACGGCTTTCAGGCATATGAACGGTGCGGAATATTTTTTAAATACCGTTGCCGAGCGTGAGACTGCTTTGATCGAACGGCTGTATTCAGGTCATCCTGCACCGTTCGAGCTTCTGCGGGTGAATAAAAATGAAAACACGACGACGCCACGTTAAGCTTTTTTTGAGCCTGGCTTTTTTGCTGCTGTAGTCGTCGTCGTCGTTTTTGCAGGGGCTTTGCCGGTCGCAGGCTTGGCCGCTGCCAGCGCGTTGTCCAAATTTTCAACCACCGACTTTTCAATCGGGCCTTTCATCGCTTTAAGCAAAAACCCGAGCGTTACCTCCAGCTGCATATGGGTTTCTGTCACGATCATTTTGCCGTTAACGCCGGACCGCTGAAAATGAAGCGTATCGCCGTTCCAGGTGCAGACCAGATCAAATTTCTCATTCAGTTTTACCGACATTTTGTCAGCGGCTGCTTTTGCGCCCTTCAGTCCCAGCTGGTGAGTGCGGTTCAATGAAATGTCGGCCATAATTTCTCCATATTGATTTTTAAAGTCTTGAGTCGTTAGTTTACTCAAAACCCGCCGCAACGGAATTCATCGCAGCCAATCGTATTTCATCGCCTCCGGATTGCTGTTGAGTATGGCCAGTCTTATGATCCACGTGATGGTTCGTGACGAGAATTAAGGGTTGTAAAACATGCTGGTTGTGATAAAAAAGATTGAGACCGCGTATCGCAAGCGGCGTGAGCGGAAACTATCGAAGCTGACCGCGGATCAGCGCGATGAAGTGGCGCAACTCTCGGCAGTCGTTATGCGTTACCGGTGGCCTTTGGTCGCGACTTTTGCGGTGTTGTGGCTGGTGGGCGTGTTTGGCATGCGCTCCAGCAATGAAGAGGTCAGCTGGTTTGAATCGATCCTAGTCCCGCTGGTAGCGCTAGGCGGCGTGGGCATCGGTCTGCTGGCGGTATTTTTACAGCCCTGCAAGCCAGCTGCATCTTCGGTAATGAACCCGGCCGGTCAAGGCTCGCCAGCGCGCCGATTGCCTGGTGGGGTACCAACTTGGCTGAAGCTATCCGTTATCGCGGTGGGCTGCACGATGGCTGGCGCAATCGTCGGTGGGCTGATTGGGAAATTTGTGAAACAAGGATTTCAAGGGCTGGTACTGTCTGAAATTCAGCGTGTCGCTCTCCCAGTTTTGATTGCGGGTTTGGTGGCGGGTGTTATTTATGGGTTATTGACGGCCGCACTTTTGCAGCTTCGGCGCAATTTGTTGATTCGAAAAAACGAAGAACTTAAAGCCTTAGCGCGGCAAGAACGGGTTGCGCGTC
>JANYGV010000207.1 GCA_025359285.1 Burkholderiales bacterium | reverse complement strand
CGCATCCACCGTGGTGATTTCTTCGTTGGTCAGGCCTGAATACGCTTTGGCGAATGACACCAGTTGGCGCGCATCGCCAATCGTTTTCCAGATCGCAAACGTGTAATCAGAATACAAACTCGCGCGCTTGCCGTGGCCGCGTTGCGCGTAGATGAGCACCGCGTCCACCGTCATCGGGGCCAGCTTCCATTTCCACCAATCGCCGCGCGTTCTGCCGACACCGTAAACCGAATCGCGGCGCTTCAGCATCAAGCCTTCGCAGCCCCGCTCGCGGCTCTCCTCGCGGGCACTAGCTAGCGTCGCCCATGATGGCGCGCGGACGATGTCAGAGAGTTGCAATAAATTAGGCTCGTCGCCAGCGCGTGGCACGCTATAAATAATTTCGTGGAGGCGGTCACGGCGCTGATGCAGCGGCAATAAGCGCACATCCTCAGTCGCGATTTCCAGCACGTCATAGGCCAGAAAAATAACCGGCGCATCGCTCAAAATTTTTTTGCCGGGATTCTTGCGGCCCAGACGTTTTTGCAGCGTCGCAAATGGCATCACCTGGCCATCTTTATTCGGCAAAATTTCGCCGTCCAGCACGCAATCGGGCAGCACTTTTGCCGCCGCAACCAATTCGGGAAATTGCGCCGATACCAGCTCCTCGCCGCGTGACCAGATGAATATTTCGCCGTCCCGTTTCACCAATTGCCCGCGAATGCCGTCCCATTTCCATTCGGCCTGCCAGTCTGCGCGATGACCCAGTTGCGATTCCAGGGTTTGCGCATCGTCCACGGGATGCGCCAGAAAAAACGGATACGGTTTTGAGATATCGAAGTTTTGGGCGTCAAGCGATACCAGCGCTGCGTAATTTTCCGGCGTGGGCTGCCAATCACCGGCAAGCCGATGCGAAATGAGTTTCGCATCCAGCCCGGTGACTTCGGCCAGCGCGCGAATCACCAACAGCGACGAAACACCGACCCGAAAACCACCGGTGATGAGCTTGTTAAACACGAATCGCTGATGCTGATCCAGCTCAGCCCAATAGCGTAGTAATGCGGCTTTTTGTTCCGCCTCCGCAAGCTTGCGGAGCGTGCCCAAGCGATCAGCAATCCAGCGGTGTAGCGGCAAAGCAGAAGCGGTTTCCGGCGGCGGCAAAATCAGCGCAATCGTCTCAGCCAAGTCACCGACCGAATCGTACGCCTCTTCAAATAACCACAGCGGCAAGCCCGCCGCATCCGCCGCAATTTCATGCAGCTTTTTCGCAGGCACCGCCTGGCGTGGACGGTTTCCCGTCAAAAAATACACCGCCCAGCAGGCATCTTCACGAGGTGCCATCTTGAAATAGGCCACCAGTGCAGCCGTTTTGTCGTTGGTGCGCGTGGACGCGTCGAGGGCACTGTAAAGGTCGGCGAAGGCTTTCATCTATTCGTACTCAATCATTCACGCCCAATTTTACGCAGCGGCATCGTCCACTTTCGTTTCAATTTCCGCCCCGCCTTCGCCCTCAAACTCTGTCTCCAGCGCATCCGCTTCCAGCCCGCGATCGCGCAAATAGCGAACCATTACGGGTACTTGACCATGCGTGACGAGCACGCGCGCAGCACCAGTGGCTTCAATCGCTGTCAATAAGCCCGGCCAGTCGGCATGATCCGAAATCACAAAACCGCGATCCACATTACGCTGCTTCTTTGAGCCGCGAATCGCCATCCAGCCGGACGCGAATGCGTCGGAATAATCCCCAAAGCGCTTGATCCACGGTGAGCCCGAGGCAGACGGCGGTGCCACCACCAGGGCGCGTGAATAATCAAATTTTTTGTCCACATCACTTACCATTTGTGTTGCGGGCAATTCAACGCCCGCACCGCGATACGCTCGATTCAACACCTCCACCGCACCGTGGCAAAAAATAGGGCCAATACTGGCATCAACGCTTTTCAGCATGCGCTGCGCTTTGCCGAACGAGTAGCCAAACAACACGCTGGCGCGGCCCGCTGCCGCATTCGCCGCCCACCATTGATTGATTTCCGCGAACATTTCCGCATGTGCGCGCCAGCGATAAATCGGCAAACCAAAAGTAGATTCGGTGACAAAGGTGTCGCATTTCACTGATTCAAATCCATCGCAGGTTGGATCAAAATCAAGCTTGTAATCGCCCGACACCACCCACACTTCGCCGCCATGTTCAATTTTTACTTGCGCGCTGCCCAATACATGGCCTGCCGGATGCAACGATATTTTTACGCCATTGATGTCACGGATCTTGCCATAAGCGAGCGTCTCGATTTGTGCTGCGGCCCCCAACCGAGATTGCAATACGCCCAGTGCTGGCGCGCTCGCCAAATAAGCTTTGTGCCCCGGTCGCGCGTGATCTGCATGAGC
>JANYGV010000190.1 GCA_025359285.1 Burkholderiales bacterium | reverse complement strand
AAAGGCGAATGCCCAAAATGCGGCGCGAAGGATCAATACGGCGATTCATGTGAAGTTTGCGGCGCGGTATATGCGCCAACCGATTTGAAGAATCCGTACTCCACGCTCACCGGTGCCAAACCGGTGATGAAATCGTCCGAGCATTTCTTTTTTAAATTATCCGACAAACGCTGTGTTGATTTTCTGAAAAAGTGGGTTGCCGAAACCCAGTTGCAACCTGAAGTCGTCAACAAATTAGCCGAGTGGTTAGGTGGAGACGACAAAACGGCTGGAAGTCTCAGCGATTGGGACATTTCGCGCGATGCACCGTATTTCGGCATCGAAATTCCCGATGCACCGGGCAAATATTTTTATGTGTGGCTGGATGCGCCGGTCGGCTATCTCGCCAGCCTGAAAGCGCATTTCGCGAAGAAAAATATTGATTTCGACGCGTACCTGGCCGATCCGGAAGTCGAGCAATATCACTTCATCGGCAAAGACATTATTTATTTCCACACGTTGTTCTGGCCTGCAATGCTGCATTTCTCTGGCCGCAAAGTACCAAACAATGTTTTCGTACACGGCTTCATCACGCTCAACAGCGAGAAAATGTCGAAGTCGCGCGGCACCGGTATTTCGCCGCAACAATATGTGAAGCTAGGTTTGAATCCGGAATGGTTCCGCTATTACATCGCCGCCAAACTCAATAATAAAGTTGAAGACTTCGATTTCAGTCCGGATGATTTCATTGCGCGTGTGAATAGCGATCTGATTGGTAAATACGTCAATATTGCCAGCCGTGCCGCTGGCTTTATCAGCAAGCGCTTCGACGGCAAGCTGGGCAAGCCCGTCATGCCCAAAGCGATCGCCAGCGAATTTGCGGGCGCATCGGCTGAGATCGCAGGCTATTACGAAGGCCGCGAGTACGGCAAAGCGATTCGCAAAATCATGGCGCTCGCTGATTTGGCAAACCAATATGTTGATGCGAATAAGCCTTGGGAACTCGCTAAAGTTGAAGGCAGCGATGCCGAGCTTTTGACGGTTTGCACCACCTGTGTCGCCATGTTCCGCGACCTCACCGTATATTTGGCTCCTGTACTGCCGCAGCTGGCCGCTAATGCAGGCGAGATGTTTGGCTTTAATGCACTTAGCTGGGCCTCAACCGACAAGCCATTGCCCATTGGCCATTCCGTCAAGCCCTATAAACATTTAATGGCGCGGATTGATCCTAAACGAATAGAGGCATTGATCGGACCGGCCGAAGATGCATCGCCCGATGCCCAACCCAAATCTAAAGCCGCCAAAGTGGAAAAATTATCTGCTGTTGAGACGCCACCTACATCCACTGCAGCAAGTGAATTCGCCCTGATCGCGCCCGAGCCACCAAAGCCGATCGTTATTCAACCTATTGGAGAGACTATTTCCATTGATGATTTTGGTCGTATTGATTTACGCGTTGCCAAAATTATCGATGCAGAGTTTGTTCAGGAGGCCGACAAACTTTTGAAACTCACGCTCGACCTCGGCATTGAGCAACGCACCGTATTTGCCGGCATTCGCAACACCTACAACCCGAAAGATTTGATTGGGCGCTTGACGGTCACCGTCGCGAATTTGGCGCCCCGCAAAATGCGTTTCGGCGAATCGCAAGGCATGGTGCTGGCCGCAGGCGATGGCACCGGTGTTTATTTGTTGGCACCGGATTCGGGTGCGGTGCCGGGGATGCGGATTAAATAGCGGATGCCACTTGATACAGATCGCCTGATTCTTGAGCCACTGGAAATTGCGCATGCGAAAAAACTTTATGCGGGTCTGAGCGACGCAACGCTCTATAAATTCAGTCCGAACGATCCGCTCTCGCTGGATGATTTAACCGAAAGATACCAGCGCATTCTCCACAGCCCACGTAATAATAATATTGAGCTTTGGCGAAATTGGGCGGTGCGTTTGCAGGATGGAGATAGTGAATATATCGGCATGATTGAAACCAGTATTTTTCCCAACGACTACGCCTACGTCGCCTAGTTTATGTTTCACTCGCATCGGCGCCAAGGTTATGCGCATGAAGCATGCGTAGCGGTGCTGAAGCATGTTCGCGAAACTTATGCCACCAAACGCGTGGTCGCGGAAATGGATGTGCGCAATGTGGCTTCATGGAAGCTGGTTGAATCATTAGGATTTGTTCGAACCGGTAACAAACTAAACGCCGATTTTTTCAAAGGCGAATCGAGTGATGAGTATCTTTACGAATTGATGTTTTGATGTTTTTATCTTAAATCACATGGCCGACGAAATTACACCGATTGTCGCTGCGCCCACCGCCCGCGTCATATATGCGACTGAGCGCGAGACGCTCGAAGGCCAGGTTCGCATCGACACCTATCGCGCCTCCGGCCCCGGTGGTCAGCACGTCAACAAAACTAATTCCGCGATTCGAATCACGCATGAGCCCTCCGGCGTCGTCGCCATCGCACAAGACTCATCCTCACAATTTCGCAATAAAGAAATCGCGTTTGAACGCTTGATCGAGAAATTAAAAAAGCTCAATCACGTGCCGAAAAAACGTTTCGCCACCAAGCCATCGCGCGCCTCAAAGGAGCGGCGAATCGAGACGAAAAAAACGCGCGCGGTCGTCAAGACTGGACGCAGCAAAAAAGTGAACTTGGAAGAATAAGCGCACAAATGAGTGACAGCAATAATTTTGATAGCGATGAAATCATCACGCTCCACCTCAACATCACCGGCCGCGTGCAAGGCGTCGGCTATCGCGATTCGCTGCGCATGATCGCACAAGCGTTGAACGTCACCGGCTGGGTGCGCAACGTTGAAGACGGCAGCGTCGAAGCCATCGTACAGGGCGAAGAACAAGACGTGGAGCGCGTCGTGGCGTGGTGCCACAACGGCCCACCCGGTGCAAATGTGAAATATGTGAATGCAACACTCGCTGAAAATCAGCAGGTATTTATTGCGTTTTCAAGAGTGCCCGACGCGTAGGCACGCGCCTGTAAATAGTCTATTTTATAAATATTAACACAAGCACCAGAGCGGCTTAACAAGCATTTATGCTCCAAACGCCGCGCCAGTAGGCTATTTAGTATTCTCCGGCACTCCCACCAAACTGCCCCCCTGCTTGATACCCATCGCGCCAACTGCGCGCGGGCGGCGGCATCATGTTACTGGTGTCGTATTGCAGCATGACGTTGCCAGGTTTTAACCAATCGTAGAGTGATTGAATGAGTGGCTCGCTGACGCGGACGCGCCAATTACTGGGCAGTGAAATCGGCACGATGCCGACGCCGTTGTTGTAATGAATCTTGATCGATGCGCTACCCGGCTGGTTCGGCGCGAGGTGCGGCGCGAGGATGGTTTTTAATTTGTGACTATCAGCTTGCCCATTCATCGATAACGTCATCATGCGCACGTGTTTACGCGCTTCGTCGATCGACAATACTTCATCGACGATCACGCGCAAGCCGCCGGAGAAATCATCGTGACTGACTTTGCCGCGAATAATCAGCGGCTGATCGTCGACCAAACTGGCGCGCTTTTTATCGTAGACCTCGTTGTACATCACCGCTTCCACGCGCGCGGTGCCGTCGTCCAATGTGATCACACACATGCGACCGCGCTTGCCATTGCGCACACGTTGTTCATACAAAATACCGGCCATCACAACG
>JANYGV010000127.1 GCA_025359285.1 Burkholderiales bacterium | reverse complement strand
CACCTGCACCACCGGCACGACGGGGACGTGGCGCGCGAGCGATGGGCAATTTAGCGACGAAGCATTCTCAATGAAAGTGGTGGCCAATTCGGGAAGCTGCCAAATTGATGCGACTTATTCGGGGTCGCGGAATTGATTTGTTGGTGGGATTTGGATGAATAGGCAGCGTGCAAAGGCGCCCACCTTCGAAGTCATAAGTCGTAGGTTTGGAAAACAGCGTCATCTTTAGCCCAACAGCGGCTTCAAAATCAACATCGATGTTGGCCAGATGAAACTTCTCCAACCTACGGGCTATGTTAGCTATGCTCTACGGCAATAGGACGAAGCCATCGAGAACTAGTCCTCCAATATCTCCCACGACGAAGCCAAACTCCAGCGGCGTCGTTCAGCGGGTAAAAAGCCGGTCGAGGTCATTTAGCAGCAAACCTACGCCAAGGACGCCCAGCATTACCCAACTGGCCGTTAGGCTAAACAATTGAAACAAGATTGTTCCGAACCAAGCGGTAAGGAAGCTCTGAGCAACGCCAAAAATCGCGGCACGCATGAACGGATGACCCCAGCGACTAATAGCGACAGCCACTGGCACGAGAACGATGGAGCAACGCGCACCCCCCGAACAGCCGAGTATGAAAAGCAACACATAAGCAATAGCGGTTTTCATGGGCCGTGATGATTTCTAGTTATGTTTTTCTTGTGGCTCCTAGATTGATGGGTGACAGCGTTATCGTTTTCCCAACATCGGCGCTGGAATCTACACCGATGTTGGGAAAACGAAACTTGCGCAACCTGCAGGCTATCGTTTGACATCAGGGCGTCCAAAATCGCTAGTCACCAAGCGCCCACTAGATGGAACCGTCAGCCTTGCTTTCGCTTGACACTGACAGCTAATCTAAAATAACTTGAGATTTGAGGCGATTATTCCGGATCGTAATTAGAGCCAATTTCGGTTTCTGCTCCAGTTGCTTGAATACCAGCGACCTTTAGCGCTCGACGGAGGCGTTGGTTTGTTGCGAATAGAAAGCCTTGGTTGCTTGAGATTACCGGACCCGTGAGTTGTTCTGTTGTTTCCGAAATGGCAAACGCCTTGGACCCGCGTAGAAGATAGAGAGTTGGTGGGTTGCCAAATCGGCTTTTCAGAATAGCGGTGCCGTCAGCAAGCGGCTCTACCTCATAAAAGAAACGACCCGCTGCAAGGCCTGAAACAGCAACGGCCTTTTCGCCGAAAACATAGTAGACATTTGACATTGACACAAGGTAGGCACCGCCAGAAGCAAGTGGTACAACTTCGCCAAGTCCAACAGCGTCTTCAAAGGGGCTCTCTTTTGCCGTAGCCACAATTGGAGGTGGTGCCTTCGAGCAACTTGCGAAGGCGAGGGTCATAGCAACCATCGCGATAATGGGCATAGATCGTGAGATTCGTTTCATGCACGCTCCAAAGTTCTAACTCAATTTAGCAGAACCACGTCCGAACGACATTCCGCGTTGAGCCCAACATTTCGGTGAAATTGAAAACTCTCCGATAGCCCGTAGATTGCGTGAAAAGCGTCGTCGTCTGCCATACGTCATCGTCAAAATTAACATCAATCTTGAGCGGATTAAACTTGCCCAACCGGGCTATACCTAACAAGATTTTATAGCGATTCGTGCGTTCAATCGTCGTCCTTAACTCAAAATTCGGCTTCGCGGAGCCCGTAGGTTCGTGTATTTCCATTCTTAACTTTATATAAAGTCATTGTCATGTTGCTAAACTGCGTACCGTCATATGTCGCCGTTTCTTCGAGGCTAAAAGTTTCTGAGCGAGACAGATCGCCCGTAACAAGGTCGCGATAGCGAATGTCATAGCTCCCTGCCGTAACCTTGGTTAAGGTAAATCTGCTAAAAGCAGGAATGTAGAATTTTCGGACAGGATAGGATGGAGCGCTGTCTCGAAAAACCAACTTAACGAAAACATCCGAGTCGTTTCCGCTGTTGTCTTCCGTAACGGAAGATAGCCCATCCGTATGGAGTGGCTGATAGCCCGGAATGTATCCAGCTAAAGTCGGCCAAGGCTGCCCGTTTGGTGCAGCGTTCGACCTGACATATTGGGGCCTCAATGGTTGTGCCACACTGGCTGGAAGCGGCTGAGGTGCGAGCGGAGCCATTCTTGACTCGCCAGACACCCAAATAGCAACGCCTATCGCAATCACTGCATACACAGACCAGTATTCGCGGACATGCGCACCGGTTCCGCCAGAAATGGCCTTAGGAGGGGATGGGGGCGTCGAAACATGTCGCGGCGGTTGCGCTCGCACTTCAGGCTTCGCAGCTTCAGAAGCCGCTTGCTCTTGTTCAGCTACCCACTGATCATGCTTTTCGCGTTTATCAGGATCTGATAAAACGTCGTATGACGTGTTGAGTATCGCCATGATTCGCGGGGCCGTTGCACTACCGGGGTTTCGATCCGGGTGAAACTTCTGCGAGAGTGTTCTATATGCCGCACGTATCACCTCAGGCGGCGCGTCACGAGCCACTTTTAGGTTATCGTAATGAGTACGAATCTTAGTCATGCAAATTGAGTCTCTCTGAATTTACGGCGCGCTCACTCCGATTAACATTCCGCTTTGCGCCGAAGGTTCCGTTCCATTATAAAAGAGTGCATTGCGGCTGGTTAGAGTGCACCGAACAACTACAACGACATCTGAAAATAACAGAATCACGTTTTCCGCGCAATAAAGCTCAGCACACTTTTAACATCAACTGACAACGCTAAAGTCTCGTTATATGCGAAAAATTTATCGCGCAATCGAATCTCCGCTATTGCACCACCGTCACCCGCAACTCACGACTATCCGCGCGACCATGATCGTCAACCGCGCGAAGGATGTAATTCCCTGCCGCGCTGGGACGCCATGCAAAACCTGCCCCTGCCTTGGCGCGACCAATAAACGTCTGATCCGCAAACCAGAAAACTTCACGGGCATCGGCGTCGGTGGTGGCACGTAGATTTACGCTTTCATCGGCGCTGGTAATTGAATTATTTGCGTGTAGAAATTCGCGTAGCGCATATGTCACGCCGCGCAACGGCGAGGTAATTTTTGGCGGGCTGCCGACATCCTCAGTTTCACGGCATTGCGGCATAAATGCAGGCGGTGCGCGGCGCGGCAGACCGGCATCCCGAAACAGTTTTTGCATATCGCTTGACCAGTATTCATAGGTCTCATAGTGGACGTTAGCGCTGCTGTTGCAGGCTTGCAAACCACTCGCGCTATCTACTGCGATTCTACGATGCAGTGTGGATACGCGAATTGGCGACACGCCGGGAATAAACCATGTCGATGAGGTTTGCGGGCAGGCGGCGTTAGGCAGATCGCCGCTCGCGGTACACACATCAATCTTGGTTAAACGTTTGGGTAAGGGTTGAGATGGTTGAAACTGAACCGCGTCGGCCATATTGCGTGAATCCGCGCCGATACTATCCACAATTTGAAAAAATAACGGGGCTGCGGCGCTAGCACCGATGAACGCCGGGTTGGCCTCCCCATCAAAATTGCCGATCCACACCGCCAGCACATAAGGCCCAAATACACCTACGCTCCACGCATCGCGAAATCCATACGACGTGCCGGTTTTCCAAGCGACCGGAAACCGCTTGGTCGCAAACGCACTTTCGCTCGGGCGCGGATTGTCTTTCAATATATCGAGCGTGATGTAAGCGGCTTCTTCACTCATCATGCGTATGCCTGGCTTGGCGTTGTCAATCGCATCCGTGGAGGCTGAATATTTAATGGATTTGAGCTCGCCCCGATTGGCGAGAGACGCATACAGCGTGACCAGCTCTTCCATCGTCACTTCGCCACCGCCCAGCACCAGCGCTAGGCCGTAATGCGCCTCCGGTTTCAGGCGCGCTACACCGGCGGTTTTGAGAAAATCGTAAAGCGATGGTTTGGATAATTTCGATGCGACCTGCACCGCCGGAATATTGCGGCTCTTAATCAGCGCATCGTGTGCCGTGATCGGACCGACAAATTGCCCATCAAAATTCTCCGGGCTGAACGGACCAAAACTCGACGGCAAATCGCGCAACACCGTTGCCGGATGCAGCACACCTTGATCGATGCCGAGCGCGTACACAAACGGTTTTAAGGTAGAGCCGGGCGAACGCTTCGCCAGGGTGCCATTCACCTGCCCATCGATATCGGCATTAAAAAAATCGGCTGAGCCCACCACCGCTTTGACCGCCATCGTTCGCGTGTCGAGCAGCATCGCCGATGCGTTGCGAATTCCGATGCGATTATTGGCCGCCACATAGGCGCGCAAATGGCGCTCCAGCAATCGTTGCTGGCGCAGGTCAATGGTGGAGCGAATCTCTGTCGCTGATTCATTTTTTGCCAGTGTTAACTTCGCTACGCGAGCGCTTGCCAACAGGCTCTCGACCGCGTGCGGAGCTGAAAACGGCAGATCGTCGATGGCACCGAGCTTTAAAGGTGTCGCAAGCTCGGCCCCCTTGTCCGCGTCGCCTGGGTGCATCTCGACCCACTCTTTGAACAGCGCGGCGCGGGCTTCCACCAGTGGCGCGATGTTTGCCCCATTCAGCCCACCCCGGCGCGCGGGACTTTGCGGAATCACCGTCATGGCGAGCGCCTCTGGCAGCGTCAATTTTTCCGCGCGCTTGGAAAAATAAATCAAACTCGCCGCGCCCACGCCTTCGATGTTCGCGCCATACGGCACCAGATTCAAATACGCCTCCAAAATATCGTTCTTGCTACACGACATTTCGAGCTG
>JANYGV010000124.1 GCA_025359285.1 Burkholderiales bacterium | reverse complement strand
GAGCCCGCGGGTGCAAAACCCAACTGGTTATAGGTTCCGTCGGCTCTGGTGCGGTCATCACGCACGCTGGCATCAATATTCAATGGCCCGGTTTCAAAAGCGATCGCCCCGTACGGCGCGTTCGTTTTATATTCCGAATCGGTGGTGTTCGAGCAGCAGCCACCGAACCCATTCGTGCCGTTGATCGCTGAGGCCAGAACGGCGGGTTTATCGCCTGTCGCCTGCAACAGATATTGATTGAAGTTCCATGTCATCGCGACTTTTTGCAGCGACGTGTAAAAACCCGCCGTTCCAATGATGCTCGTACCTTGGTCAATAGTAAATTTCTTTGATACTTTAATATCGTTCGCGGTAAGCGCGAGATCATCAATGGACGTGTTGAATACCACTGCCGTAAACGCAGGACCAGCGTAGGCGCGACCACGATTCGGGCCGGTGGCAAAGGTTGTCGTCACATTCGCCACATCGTCACCAGGGAAAATGCCGACAAAACGCCCGGTGTTTTTAGCCGTGCGGAATTTCTCATCGAGCGTCCAGCCACCGCCAAGATTGATTTGCGATTCGAGTCCAACCGCATTGCTCTTCGCCACAAAACCATCGTTGATGTTGGTGCTGGTGCGACCGTTATCGCGGGTTAGCGTGACATCGCGCAGTAAATAGGGCGAGTAAAAGCTGGCGGTGCGTGGATCAATGCCCGCAATCGTCGAGATGTTGCCATTGACATATCTTACCGGGACGGGCAGATAGGTCGGCGTGCGATCGTCCAGATGTTTAAAGCTGACGCGAACGTAACCATCTTTAAATTCTTGCGTGATGTTGGCGCGCAACTGACCACCGTTTTCCACATTCACGCCACCTTCACGTGCGCCCTCACCCACACGATAAAAACCGCCGATGAAGAAACGCGTTTTCTCGGCGAGCTTGCCACCAACATCAAAATCCAGACGGCTTTGGTCGTAATCCAGGCCGCGTGTCAGGCCTATTGAGCCGCCTTTTTCTTCACCACTTTTGGTGATGAAGTTAAAAATACCGCCAGGCGCGTTGGTCGCCAGGGTTGAGGCCGAGCCACCGCGAACAACTTCGAGGCGATCCAGACTGCCATCGAGTCGGGTGTAGGTATCCTGTGTAACGAAATTCAAATCACCGAATTGCAGCACGGGTAGCCCGTCTTCCTGAAACTGCACGTAACGACCGCCGCCCGCGGAAATCGGCACACCGCGCACCGTGACGTTAGCGTTACTTTCGCCGCCGCTGGATTCTGAGCGCACACCGGGCACAGAGCGCAGCAGTTCTGCGGAGCTACTTGCCTGCGAGCGCGCGATGGCCTGATCGCTAAGCGTGGAAATCGAAATGCTGGATTTCATTTTTGATACGCCCTGCGGCGAACCTGTGACCACGATGGTGTCAAGCGCGAGCAGGCTTTTGTCTTTTTCTTCTACTGCCGTTTTTGCAACTTCTGCCGTTGGCACAGCCGCCGGCGTGACTGGCGTAGATTGGGCCCAAACCTTATTTATTTGACCGCTCATTTGTAATAACGCAATCGATACCAAACTCACAAGAAGCTTGGTATTGTTTGGATTTTGCCTGTTCATTGTCTTCGTCACTATCGATTTCATTTTCTTCTCCAAGTTTGTTATGAGCCCAACGCGACACTTGCACTACGGGCGCGTTATTGCGTTTCTATTGCTACTCAATTGCGTTCAACCCCGAACTACCTCTATTCAGTCGCTTAATTATTTGCGCCCAACATCCAGGTTTCTAATCCTGGTCAACCCCTGATTTGCGCGTATATCCAAACATGACGATGCAGAGTATTCGCTTTATTGCAATCGATTGCAATATTGCGCTGCAACATTACTTTCACAAATGTTGCGCCACCACAACATTGGAAAATTAATGCTTTTTTATCAAGCGCTTGCGCGAATCACAAGGCGTGTAGGCAAGTGGTTGGGCAGCGCCTCGTCACCGCGTTGAATCGCCAACAGCGCATCTACCAAAGCGCGCCCGGCCACTTCAATACTCTGGTGTATTGTTGTCAGCGCGGGATGGCAGTAGGAAGCCATGTCCACATCGTCATAGCCTATGACCGCGATATCATTGGGCACCGAAAGACCCACATCGCGAAGCGCGCCGATAGCCGTGATCGCCAATAAATCACTGCATGCAAAAATCGCATCAAAGGCAATTTTTTTTGCGACCAGCGATTTCACCGCTTCGCGCGCAGCCTCTGCAACAAATGGCACAACGACGTTCAACTCTTCTGACATCGGTAATCCAAGTGCTGCATGAGCACGTTCGTAACCTTCGAAACGCTGCGCGACTTCCGGCATTTGGGTATCGCCAAAAAACGCAATTCTGCGCCGCCCCGTTTTCAATAAATGACCCGTCGCCAAGCTGCCGCCCTCAACATTATCGCTACCCACCGTGCAATACATTTGCTTCGGCAATTCAGCGCCCCACACGACCAACGGCAAATGCCGTGCCGCCAGCTCATTGAGCTGATCGTGGTGACGCCATTGGCCGATCACGATGACGCCGACTGCTCGCCCCGAATCGCAATATTGCGCTGCCAGATCAAGCCGCTCTGCATCGATACGCGACAGCAGCATATCGTAGCCTTGCAGGGTCAGCGCATCTGCAATGCTGCCCAGCATGCCGATAAAAAAAGGATCTGATACATGCTGCCGCGACGAGGAGTCATACGGAATGACGACCGCGACCGTACGGTTCTGCCCGCGCCGTAGATTTTGTGCGCCTACGTTCACCGAATATTTTAGCGATGCCGCCAATTCCGCAATCCGCACCTGTGTTTTAGCGCTCACCAATGGGCTATGACTCAAGGCGCGCGATACCGTTGAGACCGATACGCCCGCCAAACGGGCAATGTCGTCCATCTGTACTTTTGACGGCGGCGGTTTAATACCCGGCTTCACGAGTGGCTGCTTTTGTTCTGGCGATTCCGTATTTTTGTTAACCATGTGTCTGTCTTTCGGGCTGACTTGCGGCGTTTTTAACATCGTCCGCAGACGCGTGCCCCGCTTCGGGCGGACACCAGCGTGCATAAAAATCCCGCGATGGCGGAACCGCACCGTTAATTCCGCAAATCGCCGCCGCGAGCTCGCTCGCCCGCGCCAGGCTTTCATCGAGGGACAAACCCTGCACTTGGCTGGCTAAAAACATGGCTGAAAACGAATCACCTGCGCCTACCGTGTCGGCGACGGCCACATTTTTAACAGCGTCGCCCTCAATCTGAAGCGAGCCATGCACATCGAAATAGGCGTAACCCTTCGCCCCGCGAGTAACGATCAAACAGGTTAATGCAAATTTTTTTATCAGCGCCGTGACTGCGGCCCGAAAGTTCTCGCTACGCCAAGGCAGAGGCGCCGCGCTGCTTTCACCGAACCACTCCAGCAACGTGCGCAGCTCTTCTTCATTGACTTTTAAAATGTCCGCAAGCGCTAATGAATCTTTACAAATCGCGCGAATATCCGGCATCTCACGCAAATTGAGATCAAGATAAACTCGGCCACCGAATTGGCCTCCAAACCGATCCGCCAGATAGCGAATCGTGTCGCGAGATTGCTTTGATCGCTGCGCCAGCGTTCCAAAATAGAGAAACTTTGCACGCTGACCTTCAATCGCATCCAGCGCGGGTTGAAGGTCTAGATAGTCCCATGCCTGATCGTCTGCAATGCTGAAATGATTTTCTGTTGCGGTGACCCGTACCTGCACCGTGCCGGTGGCCCGCACGGCATCTGTTTGCAAGCCATTCAATCCGACACCAAATCGCGCTGCCCCTGCGCGCACTAAATCGCCGTTTGCATCATTACCAAGACGTGTGATGAGGCAAGCATCCGCACCCAGCGCGGCCATTGAGCACGCAACGTTAAACGGCGCGCCACCCACCACGGTGCGCGAGGGAAAAATATCCAGCAGCGCTTCGCCGACGACGATCACGCCGCCCTTAGCTTTGTTGTTTTCGCCTTGAGCCCTGCTTTGCGCCGTGTTTTGAAAAATCGATTGAGCATTCACTTGAACCATCACTTGAACCATCGCCTGAGCCATATCCAATCATTTTAATTTCGCCACGATTTCGCTGCCAATATTGCTTCAACTCGACGCGCATTGCCTCGGTGGCTGACGCGCACTCGTATCACTCATTATCGTGCGGTGAGCATGCAATCGTTATCTAAAATCCGTTACGCTATTGTGGCATAGCGCCTTCATATTTTTTACGCACTGATTTTCAGCGGCTGGATTTAACCGAATTGTGTGTGCAACAACGCTTTTGCAAAGACGCACCGGTAAACGCACGCATCAGACAAAAAGCACAAAAAACGTCCCTGAACAAAAACCAGGCTCAAAAATAACGGCCAAAAACATAAAAGCGGCCTAGGCCGCTTTTATGAAAGTAATTTCACCGCAAATAACTATTCATTTCAACTCGCCATTTGCACCGGAATTTTGCTGCGTTGCCCTTTGAGATGATTTTTGTCGTCCACATAGACCAAGTCAGGCTGGTAGTTGTTCAGCTCAATTTCGTTATAGGCCGCATAGCTGGCAATGATCAGAATATCGCCAGGTGCCGCTTGTCTCGCCGCCGCACCATTGACGCTGATAATGCCGGAACCGCGCTGAGCGGAGATCGCATAAGTTGTAAAACGTGCGCCGTTATTGACGTTATAAATATCAATTTGCTGATATTCCTTGATATCCGCTGCATCCAATAAGTTCTGGTCAATCGCGCACGAGCCTTCATAGTGCAATTCTGAATGGGTGGTGGTGACGCGGTGAATTTTAGATTTCAACATCATGCGTTGCATGGTTCCTCCAGATGAGAGTAGC